>BEID01000135.1 GCA_002898975.1 bacterium HR27
AGCATCTCCTCGGCTGGCACATCCCGGTGATTCATGTGGTCGGTGGCGGGTCGCGCAACCGTCCGTTGTGCCAATGGACCGCGGATGCCACTGGGAGGCCGGTAGTGGCCGGGCCAGTGGAGGCAACGGCTATCGGCAATCTGCTTGTCCAGGCGATCGCGTTGGGACAGGTAGATAATCTTGACGATGCTCGCGCGATCGTTCGGGCTTCTTTCCCGCTGAGCGTCTATGAGCCACAGCCTGCAGTGGATTGGGACATGGCCTACGAGCGTTTTGTAAGTATCACACGACAAGCGAACACGAACTAAACTACGGGAACGTTGTGCAGCCTATGACTGACTCGCTGCACCGAGACATTATGCGGCAGCTAGCGTATTGGCGGTACCCGTAGAGCTGCACGTCACGAGATGAAGGTATTTCCTTAGTGGAACTTCCCGCCTCATTCGTGTGCTTATTATGCAGTACTCAGCAGCAGGTGTTACATGTAGGCGTGTTCCGTTATAGCCTTCCATGTTTCAGAGCTTCCATACGCGACATGCCTAAATTAAGAGGGGGCTGAACAGTCTGTTGGGTAGTGGGCAAAAGAGCCTGTGGCACACGCGACAGAACTTGAGATTGTACTAAATCGGCAGTGATGGCGAACAAAGAAGTCGTGTGCGCCGGAACGGTGCAGGTTCATCGTAGATCCAGGGAATGCGGTAACACCAGCTGTGGTCCGGTGCCTGATCCGGGATTGACTAGCCTACGCCAGGGTTGTTTCTCCAACGAATCAAAGGGCACAGCTGCACTTCAGGCAGGCGGCAGGTTCCCCGCGGGTCAATGAGCGAGGACCCCTATGAGCCACTCGCAAGGTCGCTGTGGCAATTAGTCCGGCCAGCGAGTGCCTGAAAGTACGAATGAAATCTGCTCATCATGGCTCTAGTCATTAGCTATGGTAGAAAATGAAAATCGCGCCCCGGAGCAAGATGTGCTCACATCTCGCAGGGCTGCTGCCTGAGCATGGAATTTTCCTGTTTCGGAATGTATCGTCGTCGGACGGGCTATGGATCGCACGAATCTTGAGACACCAGACTAACTAGCAACGCCCAACGTCCCATGCACTCGCGGGACGAGGTTGAGAATGCCGTCTCTGGGGGGTACATTTCCGAGTTCGAATTGTACGACTCGCACAGCGTTTCCTTGCTCAGAGTATGGAGTGACTTGCGGATGACGGCATTGGTCGTGCATGATCACCAGTATGTGATCGGTCGTCCAGTAGTCGTTGCGTTCGCGGAAGGATGGGAGCTGTGGACGACAAACCGACGCTCGGTTTCATCGGGTTGGGGAATATGGGGCGCCCGATGGTGCTTCGCCTGCTCGAGGCAGGCTACCGGGTGTTGGTGAGCGATCGTCGCTGGGAGGTTGCCCAGGCGCTGGAACTCCACGGAGCTGAAGCCGTGCCGACACCGCTCCTGGTTGCCGATCAGGTGGATGTTTTCCTGACCTGTCTGCCGGGGGACGAAGAGTTGTTCGAAGTCTACATCGGCCCGGAGGGAGCGTTGGAACATCTCAAGCCGGGCGCGATGGTCATCGATCTCAGTACGGCGTCGCCGATGATGGTTCAGCGGATTGCCGACGAAGCACGGGCGCGTCAGATCGACGTGATCGATGCGCCAGTAGGAGGGGGCCCAGGGGAGGCGCGGAACGGGAATCTGACGATCATCGTCGGTGCGGACGCGGCGGTGTTCGAGCGAGCGCTCCCGATCCTCCAGACGTTGGGGCGGGACGTGTTTCTGGTGGGCGACCCAGGGATGGGTAAGGTCGTCAAACTGGTGGGGAACCTTATCGCCGGCGTGAGCCTGATCCTGATCGGTGAAGCACTGGCGCTGGCGGCAAATGCTGGTGCGGATCTGACGCGAGTCTACGAGGTGATTCGGTCGAGCAGCGGGGGCTGGAAGTTGTGGACAGAAGTCGTGCCGGAACTCCTCGGGGAAGCGCGTGGGGTCGGATTCCGCCTCGAGCTGATGAAGCGCGACATGGAGCTGGCGATGCGGCTGGGGAACGATGTCGGCTCGCCGGTACCGCTGGCAGCACTCGCGCACCAGTTCTATGTGGCTGCGATGGCGCGCGGGTGGGGTGGGCTGGCTGCGCACGAAGTGGCGCGTCTGGTGGGGAGGCTGGCCAATGTCCAGTTCGGAGCGGGGAGAGCGGTGGGCGGAGACCTCCTGGCGGCGGAGTGACTGTCAGGCTGCGCCGAGGTAGGCGGCCTGGACGCGTGGGTCGCGAGCGAGGTCGCGAGCGTTGCCGCTGAGGACGATCTGGCCGGTCTCAAGGACATATCCCCGGTGCGCGACCTCGAGCGCCATGCGGGCATTCTGCTCGACGAGCAGGATGGTGGTGCCGTCCTGGTTGAGGCGCTGGATAACCTCGAAAATGCTCTCGACGAGAACGGGGGCGAGTCCCATCGAGGGCTCGTCGAGGAGGAGGATACGCGGCTGCATCATGAGCGCGCGGCCGATGGCGAGCATCTGCTGCTCGCCGCCCGAGAGCGTTCCCCCGGCCTGCTTGCGTCGCTCGGCGAGGCGCGGGAAGAGCGAAAAGACGTAGTCCTGGCGGCGTGCGATCTCGGCGCGGTCGCGGACAGTGAACGCGCCGAGACGGAGATTCTCCTCGACACTCAAGCGGGGAAAGATCCGGCGTCCTTCTGGGACATGGCCGACGCCGAGCTCGACGATTTCGTGTGGCTTCCGATGGGTAATATCGACGTCAGCGAGGAGGATACGGCCGGCGGAAGGCCGGACGAGGCCAGAGATAGCACGGAGCGTGGAGGTCTTGCCGGCTCCATTGGCGCCGAGCAGTGTCACGATCTCGCCTGACTCGACCGTGAGCGAAATGCCCTTGAGCGCCTGAATCGGCCCATAGTGCACGGAAACACGCTGGAGTTCGAGGAGTGCCATGGATCACGCCTCTCCTGGTTGCACGAGTGACGACGGCCCGAGACCACTGGCAGCACCGCGCCCGAGGTAGGCCTCGATGACGCGGGGATTACGGCGCACCGCCTCGGGTGTTCCCTCGGCGATCTTTTCCCCGAAGTGGAGGACGGTGACGAGAGCGCTGATGTTCATGACGACTTTCATGTCGTGCTCGATGAGCAGGATCGTGATGCCGCGCTCATCGCGCAGGCGGCGGATCAGGCGGATCATGTCGTCCGTCTCGGCCGGGTTCATGCCTGCTGTGGGCTCGTCGAGGAGGAGCAGTCTGGGACGGAGCGCCAGCGCACGAGCGATTTCCAGCCGGCGCTGATCACCGTACGGGAGGTTCGCTGCCATAAAGGCTTCCTTGCCGGCGAGTCCCACGAAGTGCAGGATCTCGCGCGCTTCACGATCAGCTTCCGCCTCGGCCCTGCGATACCGCGGGGTGCGCAGGATCGCATCGAGCAGCGAGTAGTGGACATGCGGGTGCATGCCAATCAGGACGTTGTCCAGTACCGAGAGGTGGCGAAACAGACGGATGTTCTGATACGTCCGTGCGATGCCCTGTGCGGCGATGAGGTCGGGGCGGAGCCCAGCGATCGAGTTCCCGGCGAAGCGAATGTCACCACCGTCGGGAACGAGGAAGCCGGAGATGCAGTTGAAGAGCGTCGTCTTGCCGGCGCCGTTCGGGCCGATGACACTGTGGATCGCACGCTCCTGGACGGCGAGGTCGATGTCGCGGAGAGCGACGAGACCGCCGAAGCGTTTGGTGAGGCGGATGGTCTCGAGCAAGGCCATCGCGATCCCTTTCAGTCCTGACCAGTGGCCAGTTCGGCGGGCGTGATCTCGCGCGACTCCTCGACCGCTTCCTCGAGTTCGACGCGGTGGATCCGCTCGGGCAGGAGACCGGCCGGACGGAAGAGCATCATCGCGATGAGGACGATTCCGTAGACGAGGAGCCGGTACTCCTGGAACTCGCGGAGGAGTTCCGGCAGGCCGACGAGGGCGAGCGCGCCGACGACGACGCCCGGCAGGCTCCCCATCCCACCGAGGACGAGGAGCGCGACGACGTTGATACTGACGAGGAGCGAGAAGCTCGCCGGAACCACCGAGCCGACGAGCGAGGCGAACAGGGCGCCACTGAGTCCGCCAAAGGACGCACCGATCGCAAAAGCGGTCAGTTTCGCGGTGACCCGATTGATTCCCATCGCCTGTGCGACGTGCTCGTCTTCGCGAATCGCGAACCAGGCGCGCCCGAGACGAGAGTCACGCAGGCGCACCGAGAGGAACCAGGCGAAAAGGCAGCTCAACAGGATAAGAAAGTAGAACTCCTGCGGTGAGTCGAGACGGAGCGAGCCGAGGTGTGGACGGCCGATCTGCGTAATGCCTTGCGCGCCGCCGAGGTGCGGCTTCAACCAGTCCGAAAGCACGAGAAGACGCACGATCTCGCCGAAGCCGAGGGTCGCGATCGCCAGGTAGTCCCCACGCATGCGCAGCACCGGGAGACCGACGAGGAGCCCAGCGCAGATCGTGGCCACAACGGCGATGGGGAGTGCCAGCCAGAAGTCGAGGATATACCCGGCTGGTGCGATCTCCGGCGACGTCAGAACGGCCATGGTATAGGCGCCGACGGCGAAGAACGCGACATAGCCGAGGTCGAGAAGGCCCGCGAAGCCGAGAACGAGGTTGAGACCGAGCCCCATGAGGATGTAGAAGCCGACGAAGTCGGCGACGTTGCTGAGGAAGAGGCCAGCCCACAGCGGAACACTGAGCAGCAGGAGCAGGGCAATGATCCGTACGAGCGGTCGGTGCAGCGACGCCGGTACCGCAGCGGTGATGGACTGCGTCGCCGTTTGCCCAGGAGCCGTCGCGCGGAGGCCGAACAGCAACGCGCTCACGAAGAACACGACGAGTGTGCCGCGATACGAGAGGCCGGCTGTGCCGTAGACAAACGCGGTGAATGCGCTGGGCAGGAGGGGGGCGAGGACGTCGCGCAGAAGACCCATGAGCAGCGTCGTGCAACTGGCGAAGAGGAGGATCCGACCCCAGGGAGATGGGAGTGCACTGAGGGCACCGGTCAATCCGGCCGCGATCACGGCAAGAGCGAGGGTACGCAGGAGGCCACCGAGAGTGGCCCCACCGCCAAAGGTCAGCGTCCGAGCCAATTCTGGTGTGGCGTTCAGGAAAATCTGGCGCAGACCGAACTCCGTCACGAGAACGGCGAGGGAGAAAAGCAGGAGACTGGTCACGAGCGCGCTCACCGTACCCAGCGCCAGGCGCGGAAGCGCACCGGAATAGCGCCGGGCGGTAGCGTAGGTTGCGACCGCGA
>BEID01000136.1 GCA_002898975.1 bacterium HR27
GACCCGACCCGACACTTGCAGCCGCCGGGGCTGGCCGGACTCAACTACGGGCGGCGGACGGCGGTGGCGACGATCATCGGGCATGTCGCTTACGGGGTGGTCCTCGGACTCTTGCTCCGCGGTTGACGTCAGTGCGCGGCGGCGCGAAGCGGCGTGTGCGCCGCAGCGGCTTCCTCCAGAGTGAGCGCGGCACTGATGAGGCCAATGTGACTGAAGGCTTGCGGGAAATTGCCGAGCTGCTCACCGGTGACGGGATCGATTTCCTCGGCGTACAGGCCGACGTCGTTGGCGCGGCGGAGTAGGCGCTCGAATCGGTCGTAGGCCTCGTCGAGGCGACCGAGGCGGGCGAGCGCCTCGACGAGCCAGAAGGAACAGATAACGAAGGCACCTTCGGGCCCGGCGAGGCCGTCGGGGCGGTGGTAACGATAGACAAGGTCATCGTGCGTGAGGTCGTGCAGTATGGCATCGACCGTGCCGATTACCCACGGGTGAGCCGGCGAGAGGAACGCATCCTGGAGGGCGAGCCAGAGCAGGGAAGCGTCGGGCTGGCCGCCAGGCACAGCGACGAAGGCGTTGCGGGCGGGATCGACGCCGTAGGTGACCAGCCAGCGTTCGATTTCCGCGGCGGCAGGGCGATAGCGGTCGAGCGGGAGACGGACGCGATCCTGCAGTGCTAGCCGTTCGAGGTGCCGGAGGCCGACGAGCGCCATGACCTTGGAATGGACGTGCTGGGCACGCCCGGAACGGACTTCCCAGATACCGTCGTCCGGTTCGTGCCAGCGGCGAACGATGACATCGGCCAGACCGCGAAGGAAGCGATAGTCATCGTGGTCGAGTGTGCGGCCGAACGCGCGGTAGCGTGCGAAGGCATCGATGACTTCGCCGTACACGTCGAGCTGGAATTGCTGCGAGGCATCGTTCCCGACGCGGACAGGACGACTGCCCCGGTATCCATCGAGGTCGACCAGCAGGTGTTCGGGGATATGCGGGTCACCGTAGAGGGTATAGACGACCTGAAGTTCCGGCTGGGTGAGGCGGGTCGCGTAGAGGATCCAGTCGATGAACGCGTCCGCTTCCTCGTGGAAGCCCAGACCGAGGAGCGCGCGCACGGTGAAGGAGGCATCGCGAAGCCAGCAGTAGCGGTAGTCCCAGTTGCGCGGGCCGCCGGGCCACTCGGGGAGCGAGGTGGTCGGGGCGGCGACGATAGCACCCGAGGGGGCGTAGGTGAGGAGCTTGAGCGTGAGCGCGCTGCGTTCCACTGCGTGGCGATAGGGACCGGTGTAGGTGCAATGCAGGATCCATCGTGACCAATAATCGAGGGTCAGACGCTCGAAGGTATCGAAAAGCTGCGGAATGGGTAGTTCCACGGGGGCTTCGTCGGCGTAGGCGAGGGCGAAATCGGCGGTTTGGCCGGCTTCGAGCACGAAGGTGCCGCGCAGGACGGACCCTCGCTGCTCGAGTGGGACGCTCGCGTACAGGACCGCGGCACAACGTCCCCACCCGTATGCGTACCAGTGACTGGCGAACGAGCGGAGTTCCGGCGTCTGCCGGCCGAAGCGCGGGCGCAGCCGGATGGTGACGTCGAAGGCGATCCGACCTTTCTGGCAGCGGAGGCGACGGATCAGCAGTGTCTGAGCGAGTGGGAAGTGCCGCTTCTGCGTCTCGGTCAGCGCGGGAAAGAAGTCGGTGAGGCGGGCTTGGCCGGTCGTGGTCGTGAAGAACGTTTCGAGGACGTTGGTCCGATCACGATAGCTTCGCAGGACAGTCTGGACGTCGTGGGGCAAGATCGACCAGTATCCACCGAGATCAGCGTCGAGGATGCGGGAGAAGACCGGATCGGCGTCGAAACGAGGGACACAGAGCCAGTCGACCGACCCCTCGCGGGAGACGAGTGCCGCGGTGCGCCCGTCGCCGAGAATGGCATAGTCGGCGATCGGAGGGTATGGCCGGGGTCGCAACATGAGCAGCGACCTCCTCTGTGCTACGATGCGATACTGTCGATACTCGGATCACCCGCGGCGACACGGTGATCCTGAAGGAAGGATAGCGACGATATGGAAGAGCGAGAACGATACGTCCTCTGGGAGATGACCTGGCCGGAGCTGGAGTCGGCAATGGGAGAGATCCGGCTGGTCGTGATTCCGGTCGGGTCGACGGAACAGCACGGGCCGCACGCGACGTTCGCGACGGACAGCGTGCGGGCCTACGAGTTCAGCCTGCGCCTGGCGGAGCGCCTGTACCCGGAGATTCTGGTGGCGCCGGTGATGCCGTTCGGGGTGTCTCCGCACCACATGGCGTTTCCGGGGACGATCACGCTGTCGGGCGAGACGTTCATGCAGGTGTTGTACGAGGTGGTGGAAAGTCTCGCCGAGCATGGGTTCGAGCGTTTTCTTTTCGTCAACGGGCACGGTGGGAACCGGCCGGCACTGGAGCTGCTGGTGCAACGGTTGCGGCGCGAGCTGGACGTGCTGGCTGCCTGGGTGTCGATCACGGAGCTGGCGAACGATGTCGTGCAGCGGGGCAAGGTGGCGGAAGTGATCGGTCACGCCTGCGAGAGCGAGACGAGCCAGCTGTTGTACCTGGCGCCGTGGGCGGTGCGGGAAGACCTGTTGACTCCCGGTGAGCTGCTGGAGCAGGCGTACCCGCACGCGTCGTGGTGGGGGCCGGTGCATGTGGCGTATTCGTTCGACGAGATTACGGCGAACGGCGCGCTGGGTGATGCGCGGGCAGCCTCGGCCGCCTTCGGGGAGGCGATCGTGGAAACGGCGCTGAACCGGCTGGCGGAATTCGTCGAGGCGTTCATCGAGGAGAGTCCGTTCGAGGAACTCGAACTCGAGGAGGAAGAGGAAGAGTGAGGCCGGGCGGAGGACGAACCGAAACCGCGAGTCGAGTCAGTAGCCTGCAGGAATCGCCGCTGAGCGGGAAGCGGATCGCCTTCGTCGGCTGTGGGGTGATGGCGGAGGCGATCGCTGCGGCGCTCCTGCGTGCCGGACCGGTGAGCGTCCACCAGCTGACCGGCGGCGAGCCGAACGCCCGGCGGCGCCAGGAACTCATCGCGCGACTGGGGCTGGAGACAACGCCGGACAACCGGGCGGCGGTACGCGGTGCGGATCTCGTTGTCCTGTCGGTCAAGCCGCAGACGCTCGAGGCGGCGATGCGGGATCTCGTTGGTGCACTGGCACCGGAGCAGGTCGTCCTCTCGATCGTAGCGGGGGCGACGTTGCGTCGCCTGCAGGAGGGCTTGCGGCACGAGCGTGTGGTGCGATCGATGCCGAACACCCCGGCGCAGATCGGTTACGGTGCGACGGTGTGGTATCCGGCGCCGTCCCTGACACCGGAGGATGAGCAGCTGGTACGGTCGGTGCTGGAAGCCATGGGTCTGGCGATTCGCGTCGACAACGAAGATATGGTCGATATGGCGACGGCGTTGAGCGGGACGGGTCCGGCCTACGTCTTTCTCATCATGGAAGCGCTGATCGACGCTGGGGTGCACCTCGGGTTCTCCCGGAGCGTCGCGGAGCAGCTGGTGCAACAGACGATTTTGGGGTCGGTCCTGTTCGCGCAGGAGACTGGTAAACATCCGGCGGAACTGCGGAACATGGTGACGACCCCCGGCGGGACGTCGGCTGCCGCGCTCTACGAGCTGGAACGCGGTGGCATCCGTACGGTCATCGCACGGGCGGTCTGGGCAGCCTACCGGCGTGCGAAGGAACTGGGTGCCGGAATGCCGAACGGCGGACCGAGCGACCTGTGACGCGTCACTGTGCTTGCCGGAGCGTGGGCACGATCTTGATCAGCTGGCCGGCGCCAGCGTCCGCGATGTAGAGCGTGCCGTCGAGTCCGACGGTCATTCCGCTCGGGCGGCGGAATCCCTCGGCGAACGGTGACAGCGTGGCGCTGCGGCCGTCGGGACCCGGAACGGCGCGGAGAAGCGTGCCTGCGTTCTCGCGTGTGCCCCAGAAGAAGAGTGTTCCGGGAATCGGGTCTGCCCAGAGTTGTGTCGTATAGGCGAGTCCGCCAGTTGGGCTGAAGCCCGCAGGGAATTCGAGGAACGGCTCGGTGCTGACTGCCTGGCCGGCGAGATTCACGCGAACGAGCTCGACGCCGCCACTTTCGGTCTGGATAACCGCGAAGAGCAGCTCGCCCCACGTGAAGAGGCGGACGAGGCCGGTGGGTGCGGGGCCGAGCGGGACGATACGATCGCCATCGATGACGTAGAGGTAGGGAAGAGGAGATTGGTCGTTCGCTGAGCCGGCGACGTACACCTGGCCACGTGCGTCGGTGACCGGTGCGCCGGCACTGCCCGGGAGCGGTCGGAAGACGAGCGGCAGGCGCTGGGTGCGATCGGCGATACCGTTACCGTCGTCGTCGCGAAGTCGAACGAGCCCCAGGTCGTCGGCCACGTACACCCATGAGCCAGCTGTCGTGACGCCGCGTGGCGAGACCAGTCCGGAGGCGAACGTCGTGAGGCGGGAGGCTCGGCCACTCGCGTCTTCGGCGCTCACGAGGAGCAGGGTACCGCTGCCGGTGAGAACCAGCACATTTCCGTCCGGGGCAAGGGCCAAGTCGACGGGATCGCGCACTCCGTCGAGGAACACGCCGGCGCGGAACGCTGGTGGGAGCTGGATCGCGACGGGCGTGCCCGGAAGCGGGTCGGGCCAGGGGCGGGAGGGGTCGATCCCGTAACGCCAGCGGTAGTAATGCCGGCCGGTGTTGACGAGCGTGAAGCGCTGATCGGCTGGCAGAGACGGTGTGTAGACGAGGATGCGGCGCTCGAAGACCTGGATCAACGAGGGGAGCGCTGTCTCGCCGCGGCGATAGTAAGCCCAGAACGGCTCACTGATGGGATACCCGAAGACATCGATCCACGCTTCAGGGCCGAGCGGGGAGCGGTCGAAGAGCGAAACCGTCACGTCCGGGAGGTTGTGGCGAGTAGTCGCAATGTACCGGCTGAGACGTATCGGAACCGGAGGAGCGGTCTGCTCGCGCGAACCGTCGGCGGTGATCCACGTATCGACGGTCTGGCTGTTCGCGGTCCGGTCGGATGCCGGCTGGGCGACGAGTTGCGCAAGCGTCGCGTAGGTGGGGACGCGGGGATCGGCCGCTCCACCGTCGATTGGGAGATCGGGTGGAGGACGATGGACGAAGAGGTCGCTGCCGATCGCGATATTGCCGGTGGTGAGCTCCCAGGCGAGCCGGCCCTGGGTGACACTCGTGCGGTTGACGCTCGCGAGGGTCGTCAGTTCCATGCGTCCACGGTCGAAGTACTGG
>BEID01000137.1 GCA_002898975.1 bacterium HR27
GAGGTATTCCTCCACCACGTGACGGAGAATCTGTCGCTGTCGGTCGGTCAACTGCACGCTCATCGTACTCCGCTTAGCACTCGTGACTGTCGAGTCCGAGCCTATGGCAAGGATAAGACTTGCTATGAACCATGTCAAGGTGCTGTGCCGCACGCTGCTGGTGGGCCACGGGCGCGGGTGGTTGTGTCGCCGAGTGCTGTCCGGGCGATCCTGCGCTGGCTACCGCCGTCTCGTCCTACGAACGAGAGCGGCCACGACAGCCGCTAGACCAAGCAGGGCCAGTCCGATAGCAGACGAACTGCTCCGTGTGTTTGCCCGCTCGTTCAGCCACTGCTTCCAGGCGCGATCGAGTCCGTCGACCGTCGTTCCCAAGCTGCGTGCCAGCGCTTCGTCGTCGGTCACCCCTTCCCGGTAAGCGGCGAGGAGGCGTCGCACACTATCCTCGCCGTAGGTGGCGACGATGAACGCGACGACGCTCCGGCTGGCGGCATAGCCGAGAAGAGCGCTCTCCTGATCGGTACCGAAGCCACCACTGAGTGCGCGGAGCGAGGGAAGCGTCCCCTCGCGACGGGCGCGCTCGAGGGCTGCATCGAGGCGCGGGTCCTCCTCTATCTGGTACAGCGTCGCCAGTCCCTCGTCCAGCCAGGTGGGCGGCGGGCCGAAAGGATTGTCGGTTGCCTGTGCGATGACGAGGTGGAGGACCTCGTGACTCAGGATCCGTGCGATTTCCGGCTGGGAGCCCGGTCCGGGACTGATCCCTGCCAGCACGAGGCGGTATTCCGGAATCGCGATGCCACCGATCCACTCCTCGCTCTGTGCCGGAAGCGCGCTCCGCAAGGCTTGCGGCGATGGGTAGAGCACGACGCGGAGCGGTGCGTCCAGTGAGACCGCGAACCGTTCCCCGAAAGCGGTCACCGCCTGCTCGGTGACGGTGAGCGCTGCCTCGATAGAGCGGTCATCATCTACCGCGCTGAAGATCTCGACCGGGCCCCGTGCCCGTCGTGTCCAGCGGTAGCGATCGTCGAAGTAGGCAAGCGTGCGTTCCGGCGAGTCGCTCCAGCTTCCGTCGGCGAAAAACAACCGCCAGCGATAGGCGATGTCGATTCCCGGCGGCAGGTAGTTGACGCGCATGTCGCGCTCGTACCGGAGGGCGAGGTGTGTGCTGGGTGTGAACGGAGGGCGAACGACGAAGGTGACGCGACCGAGTATGGGCCGGTACCGCAGCTCGACGCGTACGACCGGCGCGGTGCTCTCCGCCTCGAGCGTGAACACGATCCGATCCGGAAATGCGACCGCCGCACCGAGGTCGGTGAACCGCACGCTCGGTGCGGCGGGGACGGGTTCCGTCGCACTCCCGGTCGTAACGAGCAACAGGAGCACGAGCAGGAGCTCAGCTGTCCGCCGTGCTCGCTTCCTCGTTGTCCGCTGCGTGCTGGTGCAGGTAGGCCTCGATGAACGGATCGATCTCTCCTTCCAGCACCGCCTGGATGTTCGGCGTGCTCACCTCGGTCCGGTGGTCGGTGACCATGGTA
Source organism: bacterium HR27 (assembly GCA_002898975.1). Classification (GTDB taxonomy): domain Bacteria; phylum Chloroflexota; class Chloroflexia; order Thermomicrobiales; family Thermomicrobiaceae; genus Thermomicrobium. The sequence goes on from BEID01000137.1 coordinate 1,533, forward strand.
TACGGATGCAGGACGTAGGAGCGAATCCGATTTCCCCAGCCAGTGATCACCGGCTTCCCCTTCAGGCGCGCCTGCTCCTCCTGGCGCTGGCGGATCTTGAGCTCGAGGAGCCGCGCCTTCAGGATCTTCATCGCCGTTTCGCGGTTCTGGATCTGTGACCGCTCGTTCTGGCACGTTACGACGATACCCGTCGGGAGGTGCGTGATACGCACCGCCGACTCCGTCTTGTTCACGTGCTGGCCACCGTGTCCCGAGGCGCGGAACGTATCGATCCGGATGTCCTCGTCGCGGATCTCGACATCGTCGTCGTCCTCGACGAGGGGCAGGACTTCGACGAGCGCGAACGACGTGTGGCGCCGGTGTGCCGCGTCGAAGGGCGAAAGGCGCACGAGCCGGTGTGTCCCTGCCTCGCCCTTCAAGTAGCCGTAGGCGTACGGCCCGCGCACCTCGACCGTCGCGCTCTTTATGCCAGCTTCCTCACCTTCGAGGAGGTCGACGACCTCGGCATCGAAGCCAGCTCGCTGCGCCCAGCGGAGATACATGCGCAAGAGCATCTCGGCCCAGTCCTGCGCATCGACCCCGCCGGTCCCGGCGTGGACAGCGAGAATCGCATCGTGCGCGTCGTACTGGCCGTTGAGCAGTAGCCGAAGTTCGAGTTGATGGACGCGCTCGGCGAGGTCAGCGGCTTCGCGTTCCACCTCGGCTGCGAGTTCCAGATCCTCGCTCGCCAGGGAGCGCAACTCGACGAGGTCACGCGCGTGCTGGGAGAGCGTCTCCCACTCGTTCACCAGCTCGCGCAGCTGGCTGAGGCGCCGCAGCAAGCGCTGAGCGCGCTGTGGATCCTGCCAGAGGTCAGGATCGGCAGTTTCCTGTTCGAGCTGCTCGATCTGCTGCCGCTTCCCGGGCAGGTCAAAGACGCACCCCGATACGATCGAGTCGCTCGACCAGCTCTTCCAGATCGACAGTCATCGGCTGTACCATACTCCACCACCTCCCACGGAAAAAGCGGCTGACCGATGCGGCCAGCCTCATGTAGAGTATAGCAGCATCACCGGCTGGTTGACGAATCCCGACCGCTGCGGTAAGGTAAGAGCGCGGGGCGAGAATGATTCTCAGCTGCGAGCGAGTCGCAAGTCGCCCCTGACTTTCGCCAGCGATGGGACACGAGCCATGAAGGTATCGACGCGTGGTGAATACGGACTCCGAGCGATGGTCTCGCTGGCCCGCATGTACGGCCGCGGGCCGATGCCGCTCAGTGTCATCGCGCAGGACTCGGCCGTCCCGGTCGCGTACCTGGAGCAGCTCATGCTTCCGCTGCGTCGCGCTGGGCTGGTCGTGTCGACGCGGGGAGCGCACGGGGGCTATCAGCTCGCTCGTCCACCGGAGCAGGTCAAGGTCGGTGAAATTTATCGGGTCATGGAAGGGCCGATCGCACCGATGGACTGCGTGCGCGAGGATGCTGACGAGGAGACCTGCCCGATGATCGACGGGTGCGCGACCCGGATCGTCTGGCTCAAGTTGCGCGACAGCATCGTCGAAGTTCTGGATTCGACGACGCTCGCTGACCTGATCGCGCAAGCCCCGCGGCCGCGTGCCGAGCAGCCAGCCTGACCGGCGTCCTGGATCGATTCTGCCTCGGGAGGTTCCGGTGAATCGAACCGAGATTTACTTGGATCATGCTGCGACGACACCGGTCGATCCGCGCGTGCTCGAGGTGATGCTGCCGTACTTCTCCAAGGCGTATGGCAATCCCTCGAGCATCTATGCGCTGGGCCGGGAAGCGCGCGCTGCATTGGATCAGGCGCGCGCCCGGATCGCGCGGATCCTCAATTGCCAGGCGCGGGAAATCGTGTTCACCAGTGGTGGAACCGAGAGCGATAACCTTGCGCTCAAGGGCGTCGCCTTCTGGCACCTCCTGAACGGGCGTGGTCGTCATATCGTGACGACCGCCTTCGAGCATCATGCAGTGCTCCACAGTGCCGAGTACTTGGAGCGGTTCGGCTTCGAGGTGACCTATGTCCGGCCGGACCCTGACGGCATCGTTCACCCCGAGGCGATCGAAGAGGCGCTGCGACCGGACACGATTCTGGTCTCGGTCATGTACGCCAACAACGAGATCGGCACCATCCAGCCGATCCGCGAAATCGCACGCCTGTGCCGCAAGCGCGGTATCACTTTCCATACCGACGCGGTGCAGGCTGCGGGCACGCTTCCACTCGATGTCGAGAAGCTCGGTGTCGACCTGCTCTCGGTCAGCGCGCACAAGTTCTACGGCCCCAAGGGTGTGGGGTTCCTCTACGTACGCAGCGGTGCCCCGATCCTGTGGCAACAGCATGGTGGTGCACAGGAAAGCAACCGGCGGGCTGGAACGGAGAACGTTCCGGGTATCGTCGGCATGGCCTATGCGCTCGAACTGGCCTATGAGGAACTCGAGGAACGCAACGCGCGGATCCAGGCGCTCCGCGATCGGCTCATTGATGGCATCTTGAGCCGCATACCGGACGCGCGCCTCAACGGAGACCGCGAGCGCCGGTTGCCCAATAACGTCAATGTCACCTTCGAGGGTGTCGACGGCGAGACCCTGCTGCTTAACCTCGATCTCCACGGTATCGCTGCTTCTTCGGGATCGGCCTGTACGACCGGCTCGACCGAGCCGAGCCACGTGCTGCTCGCGATCGGCCTCACCCCCGAGCAGGCCCGCAGTAGCATTCGCTTGACGCTCGGCAAGGACAATACCCCGGAAGAGATCGAGCGAACGCTCGATGTCCTAGAGGAGACGGTCAGCCGGTTGCGCTCGCTCGCACGCGCTCGGGCGCGCTAGCTCGGTTCGCGCCGGCTCGCCAGGAGCGCGCGCAGTTCCTCCGGGAGTGGCGGAAGCGCGTCCAGATCGGGCAGACCGAATCGTTCGAGGAACAGCGTGGTCGTCCCGTACTCGACCGGCTGACCGGGGCTGGCGCGCCGTCCCACCGGTTCGATGAGCCCATGCGCGAGCAACGTCTGCAAGGCGGCGCTCGAATCGACACCCCGCACCGCATCGATCTCGGCACGCGTCACCGGTTGCAGGTACGCTACGATCGCCAGCGTTTCCAGTGCCGCGGCCGAAAGCCGGCTCCGGTCGGTGTTGCCGAGGAACTCCGCGATGAACGGGCCGAGTTCCGGAGCGGTGGCGAGCTGAAGACGGTCGTCGTGGCGGAGGAGCACGAGACCAAGGGCGGCTACCCGCTGGGCGAGTTCGGCGACCATGCCCTCCAGCTCCTCGAGCGAGACGTCGAGCACGGCCGCGAGCCGCTCGCCGGCGACGGGCTCACCGGAGACGAAGAGCAACGCGCCGAGGAGCGCGACGCGGTCAGGCGCAGTCATGGTTCGCTCCGTGGTCGCACCCAGATCTCGCCGAACCGCTCCGGTTGCTCGACTTCGATCTCGCGGCGACGAGCCAGTGTCAACAGTGCCAGCACGCCGACCGCGACCTCGCTCCGGGTCGGGCACTCACCAAGAAGCTGCCGGAACGTGCGCTGGCCGCGCAGCCGGCTGCAGAACCGCTCGATCATCGTCGTGAGTGCGACCACCGGCCGGAGCCGAAGCGGGAGTGGCAGCGGCCGGCACCGGCGCGCCCAACGGGTGAGTGCCCAGAGCAGTTGGTCGCTGGTTCCGGACCCTGCTCGTGCGGGCGGCTTCGGCTGCGGGGGACGTGTCCAGGAACGGTAGCCGGCATCGTCTCGCGCCCGCAGCCACGCCAG
>BEID01000138.1 GCA_002898975.1 bacterium HR27
AGTCGTGCATAGGAACTTTCGCCACCAGCGATCGTACGGCTGATCCGCTCGAACAGCTGCCGACTACGGGCGAAGTACGCATCGCCCACCAAAAGATCGGTACTCATACAGTCCCTCCAGTGTCACACCGATGGCTGCGCAGTGACGGGGGCAGCCACGCCCGGGCGTATCCGACCTGACGGTGGGTGGGACGGTGGGGCACCGTCACGAGTGGACCGCACGACTGGAGTCTAAGCGAGCCCCCCGGGGGCCTGTCAAGGGGGCCGATTACAGTTTTCTCGGATCTCGATCGCGCCGATCCGGCGACTTTATGACGGAACCGTTGTCTCGGAAAGGATCCGTGGGTATCCAAAGAGATAGCCTTGTAAATAGTCCACGCCTACCTCGGCCGCAGCTGCCGCATCCTCGGGCGTTTCGATCCCTTCCGCGATCACCTGTGCGCCGATCGTCCGGCACAGCTCGACGATTTTCGTCACAACTGCCCGTTTGATCGGTTCCGCGCTGAGGCCGTGCGTCAGGTGGCGATCGATCTTGACGAAGTCTGGGCGCAATGCACTGAACCATGCCAAGCTCGAATAGCCGGAACCGACATCGTCGAGCGCGACCCGAAACCCGCGCTCACGATACGCAGCTAGCACGTCATGCACGTGCTTGAGGTTCGGCAGCGACTCGCTCTCGATCACTTCGAACACCACACGGCGAGGATCGATGCCGTATCGTCTGGCTGCGTTCCAGGTCGACTGGAGACATGTCTTGGGATCGTAGACCGCCGTCGGTGTGAAGTTCACGAAAACCAATCCCTCGAGCTTGTGCGTGGCGAACTCTTCGAGAGCTGTGATCCGTGCCTGGACATCCAGTTGGACGAGTTTGTCGAGGACTTTGGCTGCGGAGAGGAGTTGTGCAGCGGTCACGATCGTTCCGTCCGAGCGACGTGCCCGGAGCAGTGCCTCGTGCCCAACGATGTTCCGCTGGACAGCCGAGACGATGGGTTGGAACGCGCAGGTCAACGAACCGTTCGTCAGGACGTCGGTGAATCAGGCACTCTGGGTCGCCGCGATGAGCTTGCGCAGGCTCCGGATCGCTGGTATTTCGCGAGGAGTCGGGCTGGTATCTGTGCCGACGAGCGCGAGAGTGCTATCGAGTTCTTCTTCAGTGAGGTGCTGGCTCGTCAGCCCGAGGAAGCGGTCGAGCGCATCATGTTCCGGCACCCGCACGCTGAGCCAGGTGCGATCGCTGCCCCACTCGACGTGCAGTGCCAGCTCCTCTGCGACACTGGCGAGCTTGCCAGCAGTGTGGACGATCGGCGGCCACAAGAGAACGCGATCACCAGCAAGACCAGCGGCTGGTTCGGTGATCGGCTGCTGGCAGGGGCAGACGTGCTGTGGGTGACCCATTCGACTCTCCCTCCGTGGTTGCACCGTGCCGTGCATGTCATCAATCGAATATCGGCTGCGGTGGTTGTGGACATGAGTCGACACGGCCGCGATGACTGACCGTGCACGGTGCGATAGCTCGTGCGACCGGTGCAGCGCATCAGCGAGTCGCTGCGACCGCGGGCTCTCATATCGTGGGGAAACCGAAGGTACAGTAGACAACGCGTGCTCGCAGGGTTCCCGTGTTCGTTGGGCAGCAGTGGTGCCGGTCGCTAGGATTACCAGTGCCGGTGTGACTCACCGGAAGGGAGGCTTTCGTGCAGCGCTGGGACGATCCCTATGGACCGATCCGGGCACCCGATTTCCCACCTGGACTCGTCTGGTTCAACGTGCAGCGACCGCTCCGGCTCGCTGACCTCGCCGGTCGGCTCGCGATCCTCGACTTCTGGACCTACTGCTGAATCAACTGCCTGCATGTCGTGCCCGCGTTGCGGGCGGTCGAGGAGCGGTATCCGACTCAGGTGGTGGTCATCGGGGTGCACTCGCCCAAGTTTCCCAACGAGCGCGAGCCGGCGAACGTGCGCCAGGCTGTCCTCCGGGAAGGGATCACGCATCCGGTCGTGCACGATCCGGAGTTGCTGCTGTGGCGCACCTACGCCGTCCGGGCCTGGCCGACGCTGGTCTTCGTCGGGCCGGACGGGCGGATCCTCGGCGTGCATGAGGGGGAGATTCCTCCGGAAAGCCTTGTCCGCGCTGTCGAGCGGTTTCTCGAGCGCACCGGGGTCACCACGACCGTGGTGCCCGAGTGGCTCGCGCCGGAGCGCCGTCCCGCTGCTCCGCTGGCGTTCCCCGGAAAACTGGCTGCCGATCCGGCGCAGGACCTCCTCGTCGTCAGCGATACCGGTCACCATCGGCTGGTACTCGCGCGACCCGACGGGGCGGTGATCGCGGTGATCGGTGACGGGACGCCTGGCCTCCGGGACGGTCGCTTCGCGGAGGCGCGCTTCTGCGAACCGCAAGGGGTCGTCGTAGCGGGTGATGCCGTCTATGTCGCCGACCGCGGGAATCACGCGATCCGGCGCATCGATTTCCGGCGCGAGACGGTCGAGACGATCGCTGGAACCGGACGGCTCGGCCACAGCTACCCGCAGGCAGGGCCGGCACGTCAGCTCGATCTCCGCTCGCCCTGGGCACTCTGGTATCGCGAAGGGCTGCTCTTCGTCGCCATGGCCGGGAGCCATCAGATCTGGGTGCTCGACCTCGCCAGCGGTCTCCTGCAACCGTACGCTGGCTCGGGCATGGAGGGTATCCAGGGAGGGCCGCTGGAGCGGGCCTGGTTCGCCCAGCCCTCCGGGCTGACGAGTGACGGACGCGTGCTGTACGTGGCCTGTCCGGAGGCGAGTGCGGTGCGCACGGTCGACCTACCCGGTGCGCCGAATCCCAAAGTCGGGCGGCTGGTCGGAACAGGACTCTTCGATTTCGGTGATCGCGACGGGACTGGCGACGAGGTGCGCCTGCAGCATCCGCTCGATGTCGCCTGGACGGGAAGCGAGTTGCTCGTGGCCGATACCTACAATCACAAGGTCAAGCGGCTCGATCCGATGACACGGGAGTGCCGCGCCTGGCTGGGTTACGGTCAGCCGGGCCACGAAGACGGGCCGGCCGATCGCGCCCGCTTTTGGGAACCCGGCGGGCTCGCTGTCACCGCCGATACGATCTTTGTGGCTGATACGAACAACCACGCGGTGCGGGTCGTCGATCGAACGAGTGGGACGGTCTCCACACTCGAATTGTGGGGACTGGCTCCGCCAGCGCCTTGATCGAGTCGTGTGCCATGTCCAGCAGTCGCTCCCGTATCGCCTTCATCGGTGACGTCATGCTGGGGCGGCTCGTCAATCGTGTCCTCCAGACAGCGCCCCCAGCCTCTGTCTGGGGTGACATCCTCCCAGTCCTGATGGGCGCCGATGCGCGCATCGCCAACTTGGAGTGTGTGCTCTCCGATCGGGGCGAGCCGTGGCCCGGGAAGCGTTTCGTCTTTCGGAGCGACCGCAAGAACGTCGCGGTGCTGGAGGCTGCCCGCATCACGGCTGTCTCGCTCGCCAACAACCACGTGCTCGACTTCGGCGATGCTGCCCTGCGTGACATGCTCGAAACGCTCGCTGCGGCCGGGATCGCCTACGCCGGCGCTGGGCGGAATCTCGAGGAGGCACGTCGGCCAGTCACGCTCGCTGTCGCCGGATTGCACTGTGCGTTCGTCGCTGTCACCGATAACGAGCCGGAGTGGGAAGCTGGCCCGAGTGAGTCCGGTATCTGTTACGCTCCGTGTGACCTCGCCGATGCGCGGTTTCGTGCTCTGCTGGAGATCGTGGCCGATGCTGCAGCGACGCATGACCTCGTCATCGTCTCGTACCACTGGGGGCCGAACTGGGGTGAACGACCGTTACCGGAGCACGTCCGTGCTGGGCGAGCGCTTCTGGACGCTGGCGCGCGGATCGTCTACGGGCACAGCGCCCACGTGACGCGTGGCATCGAGTTCTACCAGGGCGGAGCCATTCTCTACAGTTGCGGCGACTTCGTCGATGACTATGCGGTCGACGAAGTGGAGCGCAACGACGAGTCGTTTGTGTTCATCGCCGTGCTCGACGGCAGGACGCTCGTGGAGTTCGTGCTGGTTCCCACGGTGATCGCCGACTTCCAGGCTCGCCGCTCCGATCCGCTCCGGGCAGCTCGCCAGTGCGAGCGGATGCGGCGACTCTGCGCCGAACTCGGCACCCGTTCCGCTTTCGTTCCCGAAGGGCTGCGTGTCTTCCCCTGAGCACGGCTCTCGGTCGTCCATCGCGTGGCTTCTCGGAGTGCCGTCAGTCCAGGTAACGCGACGGTGCGTCCAGCCTTGCCGGGCGAAGCTCGGTGATGTATGCTTGCCATGCATACCCGGGAGGGGTATATGGAGGGCGCGATGGACGAGCGAATGGACGAGGCTGGCTGCGAGCGGCGGGTCGATTCCTATCGGGCCGATAAAGCGCGTATCCTCGCGCGCCTGCGCCGGATGGAAGGACAGGTGCGCGGGATCATCCGGATGGTCGAGGAGGACCGTTACTGCGTCGATATCCTGATTCAGCTCTCCTCGGTCATCGCCGCCGCGCGCAGCGTGGGGCTCGTGCTGCTGGAAGACCACATCCGTGGCTGTGTCCTCAACGCGGAGGACAAGGAAGCGGCCATCCAGGAGCTGACCGAGGCGATCGAGCGCTTCACGCGGAGCGTTGGGTGATCGGACGTATGGCGAAGACGCGGAGCGAGCAGACAGCACAGGAGGAGGCGGTGGAGACAGGGTCGGTCGTTCGCCTGGCGATCGAGGGAATGACCTGTGCCTCGTGCGTGCGCCGCGTCGAGCGGGCGCTGACCAGGGTGCCGGGTGTCGTGGCGGCGGAGGTGAACCTGGCGACCGAGGAGGCCCGGGTTAGGCTGGCGCGACCGGACATCGCGGTCGAAGAACTCGCCGCGGCCATCGAGCGGGCAGGCTATCACGCACGTCCACTCGGGATCGAGAACACAGGAGCGGAGTCCGAGGGCGCAGCGACGGTCGAGCTCACGATCGAGGGGATGACCTGCGCCTCGTGCGTGCGCCGGGTGGAACGCGCGTTGAGCCGCGTCCCGGGTGTCGCCGAGGCGAGCGTCAACCTGGCGACCGAGCAGGCGCTGGTGCACTACGACCCTCGGAAGGCGAGTCTCGATGCGCTCCTGCGTGCCGTGGAGGAGGCAGGGTATCGAGCGCACGTCCTCGTTCGCGATGCGGCCGAGGAGGACGAGACACGAGACGAAGCCGAGCAGCGCCGGATCGTTGCGTTGCAGCGGCTGCGCCGTGAGGTACTACTGGCCTGGCTCCTCGCC
>BEID01000139.1 GCA_002898975.1 bacterium HR27
TGCCGGGCAGATAGGGGTACCCGCGTGCGTCGCGTTCGAACGGGAGCAGGGTCCAGTGCTGCCGGGTCTGGGCGGCGACGTCCTGGCCGCGCGGACCGGGCAGGATCGCTCGGGCGTACTGGGGCCATTCGGCCGGGGCGATCAGGTTGTCGACGCGGGGATCCTCGCCGCTGAGGATTCGCTCCTCGGTCATGCGCTCGGCGATGAGGCGCTCGACATCGATGAGGTAGAAGCGTCCCCGGTCGGTATCGGCGACCACGTCGTAGCCGCCGACGAGCGGTGGTCCGCCAGCACCGACGTGGAGCGGGGAAAGCACCTCAAGTTCGAGCTGGTAGGAGCAGAGTTCCAGGAGTGGGCGAGTGGAGGCTGGTTGCGACATCGCGCTACTCCTTCGGTCCGACCGGAACGGCGAAGGCGAACCCGTAACGATAGACTGGATGCACGGTGCGCATGACCTCCGGTGTGACGTCGACGAGCTGGCCTCGGACGGTCGTGCCCGGTGGCTGGGCGACGAGCGAGCCTTCGCTGATCATGCGGAGCTCGCGGCGCCGGTAGCTCGATCCGTCGGGCGAGGCGATCCACCCGCCGCGCAGGACGAGGTCGTAACGAGCAGCCGGACCCAGGACTCCGGCCGCGAGTTCGTGCCGGGTGGGAGCGTAGAGGGAGAGCGTCACCAGGCCAACCGGCTGTTCCTGTTCCGGGACGTCGATCTCCTCGCCGAGCTCGAAGGTGAACTGGCCGTGGCCGGTCGAGCGCAAGCCGCCCAGTCCCAATTGTCCGAGTTCAGCGAGCGCCGTCTCGACGAGCGGACGCCAGCTCGCGTCGCGCCATTCGACGAGGACGAAGAGACCGCTCTCCGGTCCGAAGCGGAGCCGGCCCGAGCGGAACACTTGCGAGGCACTGGTAACGCGGTCGACGGCGACGCGCGGGACGACGTCGCGGGCCCAGAGCGGGATGCCGTCACGGGTGAAGCTGCGGGGAAGGGCCCGGTGCTCGCTGGGGAGAAGCCAGGCTGCGACAGCGGGGAGGAAGGCCTCCGGCGTGAAGGCGTCACCGGGCAGCTGGCCGCTGAGCCAGGCCTGGAACAGGCCGAAGGAGACCCAGCGGGTCTGGCGCAGCCGCTTGCGCGCGTCATCGGGCGGCGGACTGGGCAGTGCCAGCTGCGGTTTGGGCAAGAAGCGGACGGGGCCAGCGAACGGGAACGCGCTGGAGACGAGGAACGGCGGCTCGCCAGCCCGGAAGGGTGCGAGGAAGCGCTCCAGCTCGCTCTCTCCCCAACCGAGACGGACCACCGAGCAGAGCGCGCTGAAGAGCGTGTCCGAGTGGACGAACTCGGCCGTCTCCTCGATCCCGACACCCCGTTCGGCGACGTGGAGCGGTCCGCGGAAACGGAGGAGGTAGGTCGTCACCGTCGCCATCGGGTCATCCTGTCTGTCCCGCCAGACCGGCTGCCTCGCGCAACCAGGCGAGCACCTCTTCGCGTGCCGCGAGCAGCGCATCGACCGAGTCGAAGGTCTTCTGGGGGAGTTGCGCGAGCGGCCGGTCGTAGTGTGGCCGGGGGCGGACCGTGAGAGTCAGGTTCTCGAAACGCACTTTGCCGCTGCCGCGCGAGCCGTAGCTCCCCAGGTAGTCGTCCTCGAGGAGCGCGAGGGCGCGGACGACCGTCCAGAAACGGTCGACGTCGCGGGGCTCGTAGACGGTGTAGACCATCTCGCAAGCGAAGGTTGCACCGGCTGGAACGCGCTCGACCTGGCGTGGTACAGCGGCTGACGTCACCCGGTCGATCGCTGCTTCCCACTTGATCTCCGAATAGGGTAGGTCGAGCCGGAGTGCTTCGAGTTCGCGCGCGCTCGACTCGGTGAGGAAGGCGTCACGCACGACCAGCCGAGTCGGCGCGGTCGGGTATTGATCGCCAGGGACACCGAAGACTGGGCAGACCGGACAGGTATCGTAGGTCGGATTGCGACCGTTTTGCCGGTCGCCCATGCAGACGTGGATGTACACATTGTTGATCCGCCAGTTGGTCGCCAGGCCCTCGATGCGCTCGGAAAGCGAGCGGAGCTTGCCCTTGAGCGAGGAGCCTGGGACGTACGGCTGATTGGTGAGGGGATCACGCACGACCGGATTGTCCAGGGCGCCGATGGCGAGTCCACCGGTAGCCCCGCCGATCCGTAGGCCGGTAATGGCACGCAAGGTCGCGGTCAGGCGAACCCGGCCGAGTATGGTGGCGAGTCGTTCGGTCTGGGGTGTCGTCGCGCTCATCCGTGCCGTCCTCTCACTGTCCACCGTACGCTTTGTGATAGGCGAGGATCGCCTCGAAGAAGTCCACGAAGTGCTGGAAACGTCGGCGGTCGCGCTCGACGAGTTGGATCGCTGGTTCGAGTGTTTCCTTCAGCCACTGGACGCCTCGACCGCTCGCTCGCGCTGCCTGGTAGGCCAGTTTGGGACGGAGCAATTGCAGTTCCCGGTACGTCTCCTGGTCGAGCTCGGTAACGACGGTTGCCGCTGTGCGAACGTGCATGTCCAGTTCGCGGACCTTGCCGAAGACAGAGCGGATCTGGCTCGTTGCCAATGCGTCCGGACTATTCCGATTGCCGCCGGGGCGGGCGAGGTCGCGACCGACCCGTTCCGCGACCTGGACGAGCGTAAGCGGATCTCCCTCGAGGATGATGCGCTGGATCTCCTCTCGCGTCGGTGGCTCGAAGGTGGGACGGCCTCCCCCACGAGCCTGTCCAGGCGTCGAGCGCTGCGTAGTCATCCCTTCTCCTCCTTTCGCGTGGCGAGTTCGGCCCAGCGGGCCGTCAGCCAGAGCGTCTCGATGACATCGGGATCTCGGATCTCCTCGCGGAGACGTTGGATCCACGCGCGGGCGTCCGAGTGTTCCGGCAGCCGCTCGGTGGCCCGGGTGAGGAAGTAGGCGGCGAGCCACAACCAGCGTCCGTAGACGAGCTGGCCGGGACGGAGCGTGCCGCGCCGCTGCGCTTCGTCGCGGGCTTCCTCGTAGAGCCGGCCGATCGCAGCTAGCCCGTGGAGGAACGAGCGGGGCAGTTCTCCGTCAGCGACGAAGCGGGCGAGCTGCTCGACCCGCGTGGCGACGTCCCGGAAGCGCGACCAATCGAGGGTGCGGCCGAGGAAGGTGACGGCATTCTTGACGACACGACCGCCCTCGCTCCGCAGCTTAGCCGCCTCGAGTGCTTCCCGGGCGTCCTCAGCTGCCTGGTAGAGCGGGGCGTGCTCCGGGACGACCGCGATCCCGGCCGACAGGTGCAGCGACGGGTTGTCGTGCGTGAAGCGGTGGAAGTCGTCGCGGATCGTGCGGGCGAAGCTGGCGATCGTGTGCCAGTGCCCGACAGCGAAGACGTCATCGCCACCAGCATAGACGAGGTAGACCGGCCGCTGCGTCTTGTTCTTGTTCGCGTACCGGGCGAGTTCGGCCAGCCAGCCTTCGAAGAAGAGCCGAAGGCCACTCGACATGCTGGCTAGTCGCGAGAGGGAGAGGTGCTGACCGAGCCCCTCGGCGAAGAGCCGACCGAGGTCGTCCACGTCCATCCGCAGAATGCCGAGTCCGCTCGCCCCCGCACCGGAGGTCGCGATGGTCGCGAACTCGGTGACCGAGCCGTCGGGGTCGAGCGGCACCACGTTGGCGAGGAAGGCGAAGCCCAGCCCGATCGTGCCGCTGGCCTCGGCGACGTCGAGGGCGGGGCCAGTCAGGAAGTCGGTGTCGTCGATCCGGAGCAGCGTTCCCGGTCCGCGCTGGGCGAAGGCTCTCAGCTCGTCGTCCGTCTCGGCGAGATGGAGTTCGAGGCCGAGTGCCTGGAGCGTCGTCTGGTAGTGCGAGCCGTCGAGCGTGTCCGGCGCGGCCGGCTCGATCGCGCGGAGGAAGAGCCAGCGAGCGCGACGCAGGCGGGTACCGAGGTCGATGAAGGAATCGCAGCGGCGGCAGATGCGCTCGTCGTCCTCGCGACGCGCTCGGGGATCCTCGCGGCGGCAGATCGCGCAGGGCGGTTCGGGACCGCCCGCACCGCGCGGCGCGAACAGACGATCGGCCAGCTCGGCCGGGTCGAGCGCGGCCAACTTGCGTGCCTTGGCCTCCTGGAGAACAGCGGGCAGCTCGTTCCATGCCCTGCGGAAGCGGTCCGGTTCGGCGAGATCGGCACAGGCGAGTGGCCGGCAGGCCAGTGCCAGGTACAGCTCGCCGTCGGTCGTGGCGAGGAGGATCCGGTCGAGGTCGCGGCGGAGCGTGGCGAGCTGGTCGTCGCTCGGCAGCTGGGCGAGGAGGTAGCAGCGACCGCCGCCAGCGTAGAGCAGGTTGACGAGCGGCAACTCGAGGCGGCGGAGCAGCCAGCGGCCGACCGCCTCGGTGACGAGTTGCAGGAAGAAGGATCGACCGCGCAGGCTGCGTGCAGCGCGGGCAGCGGTGAGCGTGTAGAGGAATCGCTGGATCCCGGTGACGTCGGCCGCGACGAGCGCTAGGCGCGGGGTGTCCCAGTGCGGCGACCGGCGCTCGAGGAGTGCGGCGAGCGTTTCGTCGTCGAGACCGGAGCGGTCGAGTGCAACGGCGATCGCCGCGGTAGTCCGGAGGTGGTCGTACAACGAGATATCGGCGACGTTCTGCTGGTAGTAGGCCGACGGGACGCTCCAGGCGTACCGGTGGAGGAGATGGAGCACGGTGGTCAGGCGGGCGTCGAAGTCGAGCGTCGAGGGGAGCGACTGGAGATCGTCGACGAGACGCTGCCACAGGTTCTCGTACGCCTGCCGCTCGTTCGCCTCGTCGACCGGTTGCTCGTTGGGGAAGAGCACGGTCGGCTCGAGTGCGAGCGGTGCCAGCGGCCAGTAGGCTGGTGAGGGGGCGGGGGCACCGGCGAGCTGGAGGCGCGTGAAGATGCTGCGCAACTGGCGCTGTCCGGTGCGCGTCGCAGCCCAGAGCTGCCCACCGCCGCGCGGTGTGGCAGGCTGGTCCGACTCGGCATCGTCGCGCTCGGCAGCCGAGAGTCGGTCGGCCAGGGCGACGAGGCGAGCGAGCCGGTCGGTGGGATTGTGGTGCCGCAGGATCGCAGCGGTCGCCCCGGACCACCCGGGCAGCCACCGTTCGACCGCATCGGCGCTCCACTTGGCGTGCGCACCGTTACGCCCGTAGGTCTCGGGACCACAGACAGCGTACCGGTCGCTGTGGCGCTGGCCGGTTCGCTGCCAGAGCTTGCCGAGGTCGTGCAGGAGCGCAGCGACGACAAGCGTCTGGAAATCGT
>BEID01000140.1 GCA_002898975.1 bacterium HR27
CCAGGGGCTTTCTTCCTCGTTTTCGGCGATGCAGAGACTCAGCTTCCCCGGTTGTCCCTGCGTCGACTGGTCGAACTCGTGCGGCCGGATCCCCAGCGCGTTCATGATCACCAGCCGGATCGCGCGCCCCACCGTGACGTTCGGCCGGTCACCCGGACTGAACACATTGTCCGCCGCATTGAACCCGAGCTGCCGCCGGATCGGTCCGTTGACCACCACGAAGACTGCCTGGCCCGTCGTGCTCTGCAGCAGGCCGCGACTGCCGGGCAGCTTGTTGAGCGCCTCGAGGGCTGCCAAAACGACCGGGAAGTACTCGGGCTTGCAGCCGGCCATCACCGCGTTGGCCGCCGCCAGGCGCACCGTACACTTGCGCCCGAGGTGTTCCTGCTCGATGACCACCTCCTCGGGATCGCGGTCGACCTGAGCCAGGAACTCCGCGACGAATTCCTCGGCGGGCGGAACGACGGGCAGGCCATCCGTCCAGCCGCGCTCGTAGCAGTATTCGATCGCCTCGCGGGCGTGCCGCACGGCCTCCAACGTCGGTTCAGCCGTTCGCTGCACGCTCATGCGGTTCCTCCCCGGCTGCTTCCTCGACGCCCAACAGACGGAGGACCTCGGGCAACACCTGTTCGGCGCGTTGCCGCACTTCCTCCGGACTCAGGCTACTGATCGGGTGGGGGATGACGGCATAGGGATAGCCCGGCATCCCCTGCGTCTGTGCCATCGCGTCCGCCGTCGCCCGGAACACCTCGGTGATGATGGGGGCGGCGGGGACACCGACTTCCTCGAAACGGATCGCATCGGCCACACTGGCCGCGCTGCAGGACCCTCAGTCCCCCACCGCAGCGATGGCGAAGTCGCAGCGCTCCTTGAGCTCAGCGACCGCTGCGGCGTCGATCGGCACCGATGCGTTCGGCTTCCGCTGCAGAACGACTTCCGCGACGCCGTAGCGCTCGCGGAGGAGGTCGCTGATCGCCTGGAGCAGGAGATCGGCGTTCTTCTTGCCGTTGTCGATCAGGCAGACGCGCGCACCGCGCAACGAGCGCCGGGTACGCGCAGCGCGCGTCTTGGTGGCGAGTCCCGTTTGGCCTGTCGGATCGACCAGCACTGGCATGATCAGCCCTCCTCGGGTAGGCGCTTTTCCAAGCGGATCTCACGTAGGCCCGGATACACCGGCGCGATGGCTTGTTGCAGCATCGCGTGGAGCAACTGGTCCGGTACCAGGCAATCGAGACACGCGTCGGGGAGTGCCTGGAGAACCAGTTCGACAACGCCGTCCTCGCTCACGCGCTCGACCCGTAACTCGAATCCGTCCGGTGCTAGACCAGCCCGGATCTGGTCGAGCGCCCGATCGATCTCCTGTACCACAGCTGGTGTTGCACTCATCGCTCCGGTCCGTCCTCCTTCCGATACGGTCATCGAGCCCGCCGTTCCGTCCGCGAATCAAGGGGCGAGCAACGCAGTCCCGGCAAATTCGGTCGGGATCTCCATCGTGCGCACCGCGGGCGGGATAGTCAATGGCGCTCCGGTGCGTGCCACGACATCCTCGACCGTCACGCCGGGTGCGACTTCTTCGAGGATCAGCTGCTCGCCTTCGACCGAGAGCACCGCGAGATCGGTGTAGATGCGCCGCACGCACCGTGCGGCCGTCAATGGGTAGGTGCATTCTTCGACGATCTTCGGCTCCCCCTGGTCGGTGGTGTGCATCGTCGCGACCCAAACGCGCTGCGCACCCACCGCAATATCCATCGCCCCGCCGACGCCTGGCACGCGCGGGCCGGGTATTCGCCAGCTGGCCAGATCGCCGCGACGCGAGACCTGGAGTGCACCGAGAACGGCGTGGGTGAGATGTCCACCGCGGATGATTGCGAACGACAACGCGTGATCGAACAGGCTCGCGCCGGGGATGAGCGTGACGTAGTCACCGTTCGCGTTGACGAGATCGGGATCGATCTCGTCTGGTCGAGCCTTCGGCCCCGCGCCGAGGATACCGTTCTCGCTGTGAATGAGAATGGTCTTGCCCGGCGGGAGGAACCGTGCGACCAGGGAGGGAATCCCTGTGCCGAGGTTCACGAAGCTCTCGTCCGGGAGGTCCTGGGCGATGCGGTAGGCGATTCCTTCACGCGTCAGTGGCATAGCTTCCTGCCTCACCGTGGTGCCGGTGCCGGGCGACGAATCCAGTCGCGCGGTACTTCGACGACACGATCGACGAAGATACAGGGCGTCTCAATCTCTTCCGGCGACAGCGCGCCGACCGGTACGACCTCGTCGACCTCCGCAATGACGATGTTGGCTGCCGTGGCCATGATGGGGTTGAAGTTCCGCATGGTACGCCGGTAGACGAGGTTGCCCCATCGGTCGGCGCGATAGGCCTTGATGAAGGCGTAGTCGGCACGGAGCGGCAGTTCGAAGACATAGGGTCGACCATCAATGATGCGCACTTCCTTGCCTTCCGCCAGCTCGGTCCCGACGCCGGTCGGCGTGTAGAACCCTCCGAGCCCTGCCCCGCCGGCCCGGATCCGCTCGACGAACGTCCCTTGTGGGAGGACCTCGAGTTCGAGTTCACCGGCGAGGTACTTCTCGCGGACTGCCGTCGCGCCGGGATGGGTCGGGAAGGACGTGATCAATTTGCGGACGGCTCCGTCAGCGATCAGTCCCCCGATGCCGTCCTCTTCGGTGCCGCCACCGCAATAGATGAGAACGAGATCGCGCAGTTTGCGCCGGCGCAGCGCCTTGACCAGATTGACTGGAATACCGGGCGGCCCGAAGCCGCCGATCATGATCGAGGCACCGTTCGGGATATCGGCTACAGCCTCATCGCACGTCGCGACCACTCTGTCCATCGTACCGGTCTTTCCCTTTAAGGATTAACTCGGCGACTAGCACGATCATACGGGTACCAGACCGGTCTGTCAAGGCGACGGGATGCTGGTTCGCCCGCTGTGCGTGGGACCCTGCGGATCGCCGGAGTAGAACGGATGAGTGCCCCTGGGTCGCCGGGCTGGTCATCGCTGCCTGGATCCGCGCCTGGGTTGCGTTCGCAGCAGCGGGACGCGCGCGCCTTTCCAGGGCGCGAGGGCATCGTCACCTGCCGTTCGTCGTGCCCGGGGCTGGGAGTCGTGTCGGGTAGAATCGGGCAGGTAAGGAGCGCTCGTGATGACCGACCTGTGGGAACAATCGCGGCAGCCCGAACCCTCCGTCTCGGCTGGTCGGATTCCAGAGTGGCCGGAACGACATGGGTATGGGGATCCGGACCAGCCTGCCACGGCGGCTCGGATTGAGTCGCTGCTCGCGCACCTCGATGCGGACCAGCGCACGGCGGTGACGACGACCGACGGCCCGGTTCTTGTCGTCGCCGGACCGGGAAGCGGCAAGACGCGGGTCTTGACCCATCGAGTCGCCTATCTGATCGCCAGTGGTCGAGCCCGACCCTGGCAGGCCCTAGCCGTGACGTTCACGAACAAGGCTGCCCGCGAAATCCGCGAGCGTTTGGAGCAACTCCTCGATGCAAGTTCGGCACGCCTCGTCTAGGCCGGCACGTTCCACAGTGTCTGTGCCCGCGTGCTCCGGCGCGATGGGGGACGGATCGGGTTGGAACCCTCGTTCACGATCTACGACGAGGAGGATCAGGTCGCCCTCGTCAAGCAGGCACTCCGCGACCTCGGACTGGATGTGCAACGGTTCGCACCGCGCTCGGTGCTCGGTCGCATCTCCCGCGCCAAGAACGCCTTCCAGTCACCAGCGGAGCTGGCTCAGAGTGCCCAGAGCTACTGGGACGAGGTCGTGGCGCGGGTCTACGAACGCTATAGCCAGCTCCTGCAGCGCGCGCAGGCAGTCGACTTCGATGACCTTCTTCTCTTGACGGTCGAGTTGTTCGAGCGACATCCCGATCTCCTTGCCCTCTACCAGGAACGCTGGCGGTATCTCCTGATCGACGAATACCAGGATACGAACCACCTCCAGTATCTCCTGGTGCGTCAACTCGCGGCAGCGCACCGGAACGTGTGCGTCGTCGGGGATCCAGATCAGTCGATCTACAGCTGGCGTCAGGCCGATATCCGGAACATCCTCGAGTTCCAGCGGGATTTTCCGGATGCTGTCGTGATCCGGCTAGGGCGGAACTATCGCTCGACGCCGCAGATCGTCGCGGCGGCGGATGCAGTGATCCGAGCGAACCGCTTGCGTATCGACCGGCCGTTGTGGACGGAAAACCCGCCCGGGCCGCCGATTCGCCTCTTGGCCTGCTGGGACGAACAGCACGAGGCGGAATCGGTGGTCAGCGAGATTGCCCGCCTGGTGACGCGCGGCGAGGCACGCTATCGCGATATCGCCGTGCTCTACCGCATCAATGCGCAGAGCCGACCGATCGAGGAAGCGCTGGTGCGTGCCCAGATTCCGTATCAGGTAGTTGGCGGCGTCCGCTTCTACGAGCGGAAAGAGGTCAAGGATGCGCTGGCGGTCCTTCGCGTCCTGGCCAATCCGAAGGATTGGCTCAGTCTACAACGCGTCCTCCGCGAAAGTGCGCTCGGGCGGGGTATCGGTGACAAGACGCTGTTGCAGATCGAGCAGTGGGCGAGTCAGGTTGGCCGGTCACCGGCCGAGGCACTGCCAGCCCTGGCCGAGGAGCTGGACGTCGCGCCGCCGAACCTCTCGGCCCAGGCGACCAAGCGCCTGCGCGAGGTGTGGGGTGAGCTGGTACGGTTGCGGGGCGCGCTCGTCGCGCAGCCGCTGAGCAGTGTCTTCGACCTCGCATTGGAGCGCACTGGAATCGCGGCGCGCTATCGTGAGGCGAGCGATCCAGCCGAGCGCGAGCGCTGGGAAAACGTGGTACAGCTCCGCAGCGTGCTCGAACGCTACGACGAGCTGCCGGCCAAGGAAGGGCTGGAGCGCTTCCTCGAAGAGGCAGCGCTGGTGGCCAGCGTCGACGAAGCGGAACTCGGTGGCGATCAGGTGACGTTGCTCACGCTCCACGCTGCAAAAGGGCTCGAGTTTCCGGTCGTGTTCCTGATCGGCGTCGAAGAAGGCCTCTTGCCGCACGCGCGTGCGCTGGAAAGCGAGGCGGAACTGGAGGAGGAGCGACGGCTTTTCTACGTGGGTATCACGCGGGCCAAACAGCGGCTGTATCTCAGCTACGCGCAGCTGTGCAGCCGGTTCGGACTCCGTGAGCGGGGGATTCCCTCGCACTTTCTGGATGCCTTGCCGCCCGATGTCGTCGAGGAGCAGCGAGCCAGTGGCTGGCAGCGAG
>BEID01000141.1 GCA_002898975.1 bacterium HR27
GGTCGTTCCCCGAGTTGCTACAATCGCTCCGAGCGACGTGGTGCGGAGCGTGCGATGGGCGTCGAGCTGAGCGTGATCGTCCCGGCCTTCAACGAGGAGCGGCGGTTGCCGGGTACGCTCGCTGCTGCATACACCTTTCTCACTGCGCAGAACTGGCAGTGGGAACTGCTCGTCGCCGATGACGGGAGCAATGATCGTACACCGGAGATCGCGCGCGAGTGGAGCGAGCGCGACGCGCGGATCCGTCTGCTGCAGCTACCGCATCGTGGCAAGGCAGCTGCGGTGCGGAGCGGTATCCTCGCTGCGACCGGCGCGTACGTCGTGTTCACCGATGCCGATCTTTCGACGCCGATCGACTATCTCGATCCCGCGCTCCGCTTGCTCCGTGAGGGCTGGGACATCGTCATCGGTTCCCGTGAGGGGGCACTGGCTCGCCGCATCGGCGAACCGTGGCACCGTCACGCGATGGGGCGCATCTACAACCGCCTCGTCCAGTGGTTGCTCTTGCCAGGAATCGACGATACGCAGTGCGGGTTCAAGGGTTTCCGGCGTGCGGTCGCGCTCGATCTCTTCCAGCGTATGCTGTTGTACCGCAATGGCCAGCGCCCCGTGCGTGGGCCCCGCGTGACCGGATTCGACGTCGAAGTGCTCTACATCGCGCGCCGGCGTGGGTACCGTATCGCGATCCTTCCGGTCACCTGGCGGCATGTCGAGGGTTCCAAGGTGCGGCCGCTGGTCGATGGACTGCTCATGCTTCGCGATGTCGTTGCCGTGCGGCTCCATGCTTGGCGCGGGGCCTACGACGGTGACCTGTTCCCCGTCGAAGAGCGACTCCCCGGTGACTGAGCGGGCGCTCGCCTCCGGAAAGTGCGGAAGGACTCGCCGATGACGCAGGTGTACGCGACGACTGGGGACGATGTAGTCCTCCTCGAGGAGATAGCCTGGGGATGGCGAGTCGAGGTTCTGCTGCGTGGCGTTGGGGCGCAGTGTCTGGCTGTCGACCCGTCCGACGAGCGGTACCTCATCGTCGGTACCTTCGACCAGGGAGCGTTCCTGAGCGATGACGGTGGCCGAACCTGGAGCCGCGCTGAGACCTTGCCGGCCACGCGGGTTCTTTCGGTCGCGATCAGTCCCTCCTGGCGAGTCGGTGGGCGGGGTGTGCTGTTCGCCGGTTGCGAGCCGAGCGCGCTTTTCTGGAGCGAGGACGGTGGTCGACGCTGGCACGAAGCGGTGGCGCTGCGTGCGCTGCCGAGCGCTCCGACCTGGTCATTCCCGCCGCGTCCCTGGACCTCGCACGTCCGTGCGATCGCCCTTTCTCCGAACGATCCCGGGCTGGTGCTAGTTGGGATCGAGCTGGGTGGCGTGCTGCGCAGTACCGATGGTGGGCTCACCTGGGCTGATCAACGGCCGGGCTGCTATCTCGACTGTCACGCACTCCTGCTTCATCCTGCTGCATCGGACCTCGTCTACGAGGCGGCTGGGGGCGGTGTCGCCGTGAGTCGCGATGCCGGCGATACCTGGCAGCCAGCTGACGATGGCCTCGATCGTCGCTACGTCTGGGCACTCGCGAGCCCGCCGGACGATCCGACGACCTGGTTCGTCTCGGCTGCACCGGGTCCGCGTGAAGCGCATGGCCCCGGCCCGCATCGGGAGGCTCGACCGAACCCGGCTGGTGCGGCGCAGGCACGCATCTTCCGGCGGTACGGAAGCGAGTCCTGGCGTCCGGTCGAAGGGTTGCCCGATCCTTTGCCCTCGATGCCGTACGCCTTGCTCGTGCCGCCCGCTGAGCCGCGTACGCTCTACGCTGGTTTCCGTGACGGAACGCTGTGGCGCGGGCTCGATCTCGGTGCGTCCTGGCAACGGCTTCCGGTCCGCCTCGACGCTGTGCTCGCGCTCGTTGCCGCACCGGCCTGAGCGCGTCCTGTCGGTCGGGAGGCATTCAGGACTCGCCTGCCGTTCTCGCGCGCATCCAGCCCAAACGCCACACCCAGGCGAGGACGACGAGATTGCCGAGTGCCAGGAGCCACAGACCGAAGGCGAAGCGATGCGGCTCGCCCTCGCTCATCTGCCCGATCGCTGTGCCGAAGACGCTCGCCAGCGCAGTGCTGCCGAACCCGACCAGGCTGCTGGCGAAACCGGCGATGCGACCGAGCGGCTCGAGCGCAGCACTGTTGGTATTGGGGAAAATCAGCGCGATCGCGAAGAACATGAGCAACACGCCGAACCAGAAGACCGAGAACCGGTCACTGAGTACACTCGCCACCACGAGATAACTCGTCGCTGCAGCCAGGATCACCAGCGCCGCAGGCAAGACGCGCCGTAAGCCCAGCCGGGTAATGAGCGTTCCATTGACGATCGTGCCGACGACCTGCGCGAGCCCTCCGAGTGCGAACGCGATCGCGAACTCCTGGTTGTTCAACCCGAACGAGTCCTTCACCAGCTGGGAAGCGCTCGCGAGGTACGCCTGCAGCACGCCGTAACTCAGGCCGAGGATGATGGTGAACGCCACGCTCACCTTGACGGCCCAGAACGCCTTGGCTGCTGCCCAGAGATGGGCCGGGCTTTGCGCGGTACGGCGCTCAGGGGGGAGGGTCTCCGGCACGCGGAGCACGAGCCAGAGGAAGAGCACGACTGCGAGGATCGCCATGAAGCCGAACGGCGCTCGCCAGCTCCAGCGGAGCAAAAGGACGCCGATCGAGGGTGCGAAGAGGGGGGCGGCCAAGAGGACCATGAAGGCGAACGAGAGAATCCGAGCCATCGCCTCGCCCCGGAACGAATCCCGGACCAGTGCTGTCCCGGCCGCGCGTAACCCGGACGAGAACGCTCCCTGCACGAAACGGAGCGCGAGCAGGAGGCCGAAGGTCGGCGCGACCAGCATGCCCAGGACAGCGACTCCGTACCCGGCGGCTGCGACCAGGAGCGGAAGCCGCCGACCGACCTGATCGCTCCAGGGCCCGAAAAAGAGCTGACCGACCGCGAAGCCGACGAAGTAGACGTTGACGACCAGTTGGGCTCGTGTCTCAGCAACGCCAAATGCCGCGGCGATGTCCTGGAGAGCTGGCAGCATGATGTCGATGGCGAATGCTCCCGACGCCATCATCAAGCCCATGAGTGCTGTCAGCTCCCAGGTCGAGAGCGCTCGTCGTGCGAGCGGCTGCACCCCGGCCGATGCGGTCGCTCGGTCTCCGTCACCCACGATCCCCCCTCTCGATCGCCCGGCCGAGTATACGCCCGGTGCGCGGTTCGCCACAGCGAGTTTAGTACGAAACGGAACACCACGCGATCGACAGTGACTCGGGCGAGCTGCCCAGAAGACGGCTGTTCTGGTCGGCGTCCTGCCGTGACCAGCCCGAGCTGAGCAGCTGGGGATGGAACGGACTGGCAGCGTGTGCGACTCGGGCACCAGTCAGGCGGCCTTCCACACGGCCACCGAAGGCTGCCTCCTGCGGTACCCGGTGCGTGCACGACCCTGGCGTGCGAGCCACGGCCGTGGGCCGTGACGGATCGTCACGAGGCTGTACACCAACGGGAACACCTCTATTCCCGCCCGGTGCCCAAACTGGAACATGAAGGGCCCTTCCAGAAGAGGTTCGGATTCGATGGAGGAGGTGTCGAGGATGCGACGGCTGATGAAGATTCTGCTCATCGGGGCAGGCGGGCTTCTGGCGATCTGCGTGCTCCTTGCAGTCGTCATGTCGAGGGGCGGTGGAGGGGGGAACCCGACACCGACGCCAGCACAAGCACAGCGAGCAGCGACTCAGGCGCCGGCTGAGGCAGTTGCGACTGCTCCTGCGGCGTTGCGGGTGACCGAAGCGCCTGCACCGACCGCGCAGTCGGCGGCTAGCTCCCCAGCCGCCCAACCAGCGGCGACGCCGACCCTCCCGTGGGGCACGAGCAAGGAGGATGTCCACACCACACTGGCCGAAGGACAGTCGGCTGAACTCGTCGACGGCAAGGAAGTCTATCGCTTGACGCTCGAGCGGATCGTCGATGGGGCGGCCTCGACCAACCAGTTCCAGCGACCGAAGGAGGGCAACCGCTACCTCCTCTTCGCGCTCGTCGTGGAAAATGCCGGGACGCGAGCGCACCTGATCTCGGCAGCGAACTGTCAGCTGCGCACGACGGCCGGCTTCGACTACGACCCGGTCTTCGCGCCGGTTGGTTTCGAGGAAGGCGAAGCGCTTTCCCAGGAGATCGGCCCAGGCGGCAAGGCGCGCGGTATCGTCGTCTTCGAGATTCCGGAGGGCGAACAGCCGCTCTTCCTCAAGTTCGATCCCAATCCGTTCACTCCGGCCGAGCTTTACTTCG
The DNA here is from genome assembly GCA_002898975.1 of bacterium HR27. GTDB lineage: Bacteria > Chloroflexota > Chloroflexia > Thermomicrobiales > Thermomicrobiaceae > Thermomicrobium. The sequence goes on from BEID01000141.1 coordinate 4,309, forward strand.
ACGCGCCGAACGCGCTCGAACTCGTCCAGTCCGGTGCTGTCGGTCAGCCTGCCCCGGCACAACCGGAAGGAACACCAGGCGACCAGGCGGGCAAGAGCTGGGGGACGAGCAAGAACGATCGGCATGTCCCGCTCGCGCCAGGGCAGAGCGGTGCCATCGCTGATGGGAAGCAGATCTATCGGGTGACGATCCAGAACATCGTCGACGGTGCGACTTCGAGCAACCCGTTCATCCAGCCCAAGGAAGGGCAGAAGTTCTGGCTCGTCCAGGTGCTCTTCGAAAACGCGGGTACCAGCTCGATTCACCTCGCCGGCAACGAGTGGGCGCTCCGCACACAGGATGGATTCGACTACGAGCCCGAAGTCATCGTCACCGGTTTCGCCGAAGGAGAGGTGCTGAGCGGTGAAGTCGGCCCCGGCGGCAAAGCACAGGGGATCGTCGTCTTCCAGATCCCGCAGGATGCCCAGCCGCTGTTCCTGAAGTTCGATCCGAATCCGCTGACGAGCGCGGAGCTCTACTTCGACGCGCAGTGATGATGGCCGGGGGTGGGAGCGCCCAGGTGCTCTCACCCCCCGGTTCTCCGGGAGGGTCGAGGTGCGTGTCGCTTCGCTGGTTTTTGGCCTCACCGCTGGCCTGGTCGGCATCGCGATCATGCTCCTCTTGCTCGTGGTCGGCGGTATCGCGCTCGCTCTCCGTGCCGACGGGTGGAGAGAAATCGTCGCTCATCTCATGGTCACGGTCGTCATCGCTGGTATCGGGATGGTCGGTGCTGCGCTTGCGCCCAACCGACCGGGTGCGAGTGCGGTCCTCCAATCGCTCGCTGCAGTCAGCGGGCTCCTCACCGCGGGTCTCTTTTGGCTGCTGTCAGCGGGACTGTTTGGCCTCGGAGCGTTCACCGGGGCACTCGCCTGGTGGCGAGCGCGTCG
>BEID01000142.1 GCA_002898975.1 bacterium HR27
CGTCCGTCGGCCGCTCTCCCACTAGATGCCGGCTGGGAATCCAGCACCGCCGCGACCACGGAGGTTCGAAGCCTTCACTTCAGCCACGACCTCTTCCGGTGTCATCTCGAAGAGCGCTTTGAGGAACGCGCGATAGCCACCGACCGCGATATAGTCCTCGATCGATTCCGGATCGATCACCCCCGCATGTTCGAACAAGATACGGTGCTGATGGCGCAGGAATGGATGTTCACTGAGCGGCGGAATCCCCTGCCAGGGATCAGCGGAACGCACGCCGAGTGCCCAATCCGGATGCAGCTCGCCGCGTCGCAAGCCGTCGATCAGTTCCGGCACTCGCTCGGTAGTGATCCAACCGTAGACGATCGGCGGGCTGTCGGGCAACTTGACCTCGACGAACGGTTCGGCGAAGCACCAGCCGGCACACCCGACGCGTCTCAGCACACCCGGGATATGTCCCGCAGAGAGCAGCAGCTCCAGATGCCGATACGTCTCCAACGCACCTTTCGCAATGCTGCACTCGCTGACACCGACCGAGATCACCCACCGTTCGCCACTCCAGAGCTTTTCCCACTTCGACCGGGCAGCGGCGGCGTAGTCCTCGAACGCCTGTCGGTCAGTGAGAACCGCCATGGGTCCCCTCCGCTTCCTCACCGCTGCGCAATCGCTCGATGAGCGTGCGCAGTTCTTCGACAGTCAGATGTCCCACGTACTCGTGGTGATCCAGCTGTCCTACCGGGGCCAGATCGCACACCCCCAAACACCCATTGAAGATGTTGATGCTCAATGTCCCGTCAGGGAGATCACCCTTTTCGTCCATGTCATATTCGTCTCGCAAGAGGTCGATCAATCGTCGCGCACCCGCAACATAGCAGGCAGCACCGTAGCATAGCCAGAGATAATGGCGTCCTGGTGGCTGTGTGCGAAAGTCCGCATAGAAGGTCAGGAGTCCATAGACTCGGTTGATCGTCACTCCGAGATGCCCAGCGATGAGTTGCGCAGCCTCTGGTGGTACCCAGCCGAACAAGCGTTGTGCTTCCTGGCACGCTCCGACGATCAGTTCCTGCGCTTCCTGATAATCCTGCGGTCGGTACCGCTCTTCCAGAATACGCTGCAACGGTGAAAGATCGAGCGGCTGGCGCGGTGCAACCTTCGACTCCATGCCACGCACCCTTCCGAAGTCGAGCCCCGTCGGCGAGTATACCGCCTCCACATCGCTCGAAGCGGTATACTCTCGTGCCGGGGAGTCTCGCATGTTCTGGCTGGATCGGCTGGTCGAAGAACGGATCCGCGACGCGCAGGAACGCGGAGCGTTCCGCAACTTGCCCGGTGAGGGTCGGCCACTTCCTCCCGATGACGACCTGCCGAGTGAGGCCTGGGCCGCCCACCGCTTGCTCAAGAAGCACGGGTTGCTTCCCGATTGGCTCCAGCTCCGGAAAGAGATCTACCAAGAACGCCAGATCGTTCGACGTGCCTGGGAGGAATACTGGCAAGCAGTCGAATCAGGGGATCCGAACGATCCGGCCCACCGTGCTATTCTCCGTCGTCTCGCCTGGCGTTATCGGGAACTGGCGCGCGAACTCAACCGGAAGATCGACCAGCACAACGTTCGCTGTCCGTCTATGGCACACGAACTCGTACGCTTCCCAGAGGACCTAATCGAACGCGAGTGGAAACGACGCGGCGTGAATCCACCCTGAACGACAGGCCCTCAGTCGCTCCAGCTCCGCGCATTGCCGCCGCGGTATCCGAAGAGACGCTGAAAGTCTCCATCGAAATGCTCGAGGAATTCACGGATCTCCTCGACATCACGCTGTGTGACTGGCTCGTGTACCTCCGGCACAGGAGAACCCGCCAGCTGTTCTTCGTCGATGACAGCAGCGATCAGGCTGGACGCACCGCAGAACTGACACGTGAGCCGGAACGCCCACGTCGACCGCGAGCGCCCGAGCGCCTGCAAATCCTCGGCCGAGAAGCGCTGGCCACACACCGCACAGCGCTCGACCATCTTCAGAACGATGGCACGAACCTTTTCCCAGCGCGAATCCATCGGACGCCTACTGCTTGTCCAGGTCATCCAAATCGAGCGACTCGATGACTTCCCGGAAAACCGAGAGATCAGCCTCGGAGATTCGCTCTTCCGATTCCACCCTCTCGATCTCCGGCGGTTCGGTTTCGCTCTCCCCCTCGGACTCTTCCTCCGCCTCCAGGCGGACACCCGCTCGATCCATCACTGACTCATCGACATAGATCGGCACCTTCGCTCGCACAGCCAGAGCGATCGCGTCGCTCGGCCGACTGTCGATCTCGATCGTCCGCCCGTTCACCGTGAGCACGATCCGTGCGTAGAAGATCTCCTGGGAGAGATCGGTCACCGCCACCTCCCGAATCTCCGCACCCAACTCGTCGATGACCGTGCGCAAGAGATCGTACGGCAACGGGCGAGCCGGCGTCATGCCCTGAAGTGCCATCGCAATCGCCTCGGCCTCGAACGGACCGATCCAGATCGGTAGGTGCCGGTCCCCGTGCACCTCCTTGAGGAGAACGACCCGATGCTGCGTGACCAGGCTTACACGGATGCTATCGACGACCGTCTCGATCATACCCTGCACCTTCCTCCGGCACGCTCAGATTTTCGTACAGGGCGTCCTCCGGCTTCACCGCCCGTTTGTCCTCTATGCGTCAACTCCGATTCTACACCCCGATCCGACTCACTCCAAGGCATACGCGGGTGTGCCCAAAAGCTTCGCCTCGTCCGGTGGCCAGTAGGTCAGCCACGCCTTGCCGATTATTGACGATATCGGAATCGCTCCGAATACCCGGGAGTCACTCGAATTGTTTCGATTGTCGCCCATCACGAACACGTGACCTGGCTCGACGATGTATTCGTGATCGAGCGTCATACCGCGCCAAACGGTCGGTTCGGAAAGATAGGGCTCGATGAGACGCTTCCCGTTGATATACACGAACCCGTTCCGAATCTCGACGTGCTCTCCAGGTAGTGCAATGATCCGTTTCACGTAGGGCTCGTTGCCGCCGTTCGGTGGATGGAAAACGACGATGTCCCCGCGCTGCGGTTGCCCAAACGGGTACCATTTCCAATTCGGATCAACCGCTATACCAGGAACCCAGGAAAGCCACCGCCCGAGCGGCACACTCGCGTAGGCGCGTCGATTCACGATGAGCATCTCGCCATTGTGGAGCGTCGGCTCCATGCTCGAGCCGTCGACACGATAGTTCAGGATCACTCCACGGATCGCAACGAAGAGGACCAACGCCATCAGTAGCGTTTCGGCGATGTCCCAGGCGAGAGATCGCCGCCGCGTCGCGCGCTCTTCTGCCCCTGCCCACCGTTCCGACTCGCCAGCGAGATGCGTCATCCGATGCCGTCCTGCCACTCCACAGCGATCGCCCGGCCGCCGATTATATCCCCTAGAGAGAAACGACCGCGCAACGACGGGCGGACAGATGTATTTGCCTCCAGAAACTGTACTCGCTGGCCGCTATCGGATCCTTTGCCGCCTCGGTCATGGCGGCATGAGCACAGTCTATCTGGCGCGAGACGAACATTTCCCTCACGTCGAGCGGCGGTGTGCAGTGAAGATCATGCGCGCGAGCGATGACCCGACGCTCGCAGAACTCCAGAAGGCAGCCTTTGAACGAGAGGCGAGCCTCCTCGCTTCGCTGCGGCACCCTGCGATCCCGGACGTCTATGACTTTTTCGTCGAAAGCGGCCGCTGCTGTCTTGTCCTGGAATTCATCGATGGCGTAGACCTCGAGCAATACCTCGAACGCACCGGAAAGCCCATCCCGGAACCACAACTGATTGAATGGGCTCTGCAAATCCTGGATGTTCTGCAGTTTCTGCATACCCAGCGACCACACCCAATCGTGTTCCGTGACCTCAAGCCGTCCAATATCATGCTTCGTCAGGACGGAAGTATCGCATTGATCGACTTCGGTATCGCGCGCCTCTTCCAACCGCAGGCCCGCGGAACGACGATCGGGACGGAAGGCTACGCTCCACCGGAACAGTACCGCGGTATCGCCGATCCACGCGGCGACCTGTACGCGCTGGGTGCCACCCTGTACAACCTGGCAACCGGAATCGACCCTCGCCAGCAACCACCGTTCTCGCTGACCCAACGTCCGCCCCGAACCGTAAACCCCCATCTCTCAGAGGGCTTCGAACACATCGTCCTTCGGGCACTCGCCTACGACCCGGCCGATCGGTTCCCGAACGCTGCTGCGATGGCCCAGGCACTGCGCGCACTGCGATCGCATCCTCCCGCCCCCCACTCGTCTGCGACCGCGCAGTCCGAAGCAGCGCCATCTCAGCGGACGCTCTCAACTGCGGCTGAGCGAATCCAGCTCCTCTGGGCTGTCCGAACCGGTGACGAGATCAGGGGTTCTCCGCTCTGTGTCGGCGATCTCATCGTTTTCGGCTCGTACGACACCTGCTTCTATGCTGTCGAGCGGACCACTGGTCGGATTCACTGGCGGAGTAGCACCGGGCGAGGCATTGCCACCACGCCGATACGCTATAGTGACTCGGTTATCGGCGGCTCGGACGACGGTGCCGTGTACTGCTTCGACAGTATCGACGGTTCATTGCGCTGGCGCTACCGAACCGCGGGACCGGTGCGGTCTTCTCCCGTCGCGATCGGTGACGTCGTCGTGGTCGGGAGCGACGACGGCTTTCTCTACGCACTCGACGCCTCAACCGGAACAGCACTCTGGCGTCGCCAGGCGCGTGCACCGGTGCGCGCCACCTCGCTTCCGGTCGGTGAGTGCATCATCTCGGCGGCCGACGATGCACGCGTGACGATGCGGACAGTGCAGGACGGTCAGCCAGTCTGGCAACAGCTCCTGGATGGGCCGATTTGGGTACGCCCTGCCCCGTTCGACGGCACAGTCATCGTGGCGACGGTCGCCGGCACCGTAGCCTGTTTCGATCTCGCAGACGGTTCATGCCGCTGGCGACAGGCTTTGGGCGACGCGTTCGTCGCCTCGCCCGTCGTCGTCGGCAGTCTTGTCCTGTTCGCCGGTAATGCCGGTACCGTCGTAGCCTGTCACCCGGACACCGGCGAGCGGCTGTGGCAGCTGCAGCTGCGTCAACGAATCGCCAGTACGCCTGTGCCGCTCGGGAATATGGTGCTCATTGCAACGGGAGACGGCGAACTCGTGTGGCTCTCGTTGACCGGCGAAATCATCGAACGAGAAGCACTCGG
>BEID01000143.1 GCA_002898975.1 bacterium HR27
CGCGATCGAGGAAATCGAAAAGGTCGTGCTGGTCTCGTAGGAGGAAAGGGAAATGAGGAGCAGTGAAAGTGTCCCATCGCTTCGCCTCCCCCTCGTTACCCTCACGCCGCTCTTCCTGGGCGGTGCCGACCCGCGTGGCGATCCGGAGTTGCGTGCGAGTTCTGTGCGCGGGGCGCTCCGGTTCTGGTTGCGTGCCCTCCTGGGCGGGTGCTACGGGACAGACGACCAGGCACTCGCCGAAATCCGGCGGATCGAGGCCGAGACCTTCGGCGAGGCCGGGGGTGAGGACAAGGCCGGTGCATCCAAGATCGTCGTGCGGGTACGGGGTGGGCAGTCGCGTGGCGCTCAAGATTGGCGAGCTGCACGCGATACGGGCCGGAGCTACCTCTTCTTTTCCATGGCTTCCTCGAAAGTGCGCGGGGCGGAGGTGCCTGCCCGACGCGCCTTGTTCCCACCCTATTCGTTCGATATCGAGCTGGCGGCTCGTCCCGGTACCGACGAGAAGGAGGCTCGCGAGGCGCTCTACGGCGCTGTCCGTGCCTTCTGGCTCCTGATCCACCTCGGGGGGCTCGGCGCGCGAGCTCGCCGGCTCGGTGGTGCGCTCGCCCATCGTCCGGTTCCCCGGAAAGCACCGGACGGTAGTTCGATCCAGGTCGTGCCGTCGCATCTCAACCTGCCCTTCATCTTGTCCCCCGACCCATCGCGGGCCGCCCAGCAACTCGGCGAAGGGCTCACCGCGCTGCGCCAGCGGTTGCGGGTGCGTCCGAACGCGAACCCCAGACGTCCTGAGTGGGAGGTTCTCGATCCGCGCTGGTGCCGCATTTGGGTCTTCGGTGAGCGCGACTGGACGGCCGGCGAGCGTGGTTGGCCGGTCGCTGCCGATGCGATCGGAACGTGGCTCCGCGAGACACGCCGCCAGCTGCCGACCGAGCAGCGGCTGGTATTCGGTGCACCACTGGTCATTCCGCAGCAGCACAAGACGATCGAACCGCCCAGCGGGTACGAGCGCCAGGAGCGCCGTCCCTCGCCACTCTGGCTGAGTGTCACGCGAGCGGAGAACGGCAATCTCCTTGGGGTGGCCACGCTCTTCCAGAGCCGATTCTTCCCGCTCCGTCGAGGTGGTGAGGAGCAGCTCGAGCGGCTCTACGAACAGATCGCTGCCGCGATCGCACAGCTTCCCAATGTCGCGGAGGCGCGCTATGAGTAGTGCAGTCCTCCGCTTCACGTTCGGTCCCGTTCAGGGGTTCATCGCCGAAGCGCGTCGCACGGCCGATCTCTTCGCTGGTAGCCGGATTCTGGCCGAGCTGGCCCGCGCTGCTGCCCGGGCACTCCAGGAGGCCGGTGCCGATCTCGTCTACCCGGCCGACCTCGCCTCCGGCGACCCGCCCAACGTGATCGTCGCCCGCGTACCCTGGGACGATGCCGAGCGGCTCGCGGAGCGAGCAGCAGCAGCCCTGCGGGCCCGCTGGCAGGAGCTGGCCAGCGACGCGCTGGCCGAACTCGAGGCGTGCGCGCGGATCGACGATGCCCTGCGTGCCCAGTGGCGGGCGCAAACGCGCGACTTCTGGGAAATCTACTGGGCTGCTGCCCGCATCGAGCAGGACGACTATGCGACCGCCTTCCGTCACGCCCAAGCTGGTGTCGCGGCGCTCAAGAGGACACGGATCTTCGGACAACTCGAACAGGCTGGTCCCAAGGACGTGCTGAGCGGCAACCGTGCAGCACTCGCTCCCGCTGGGCAAGACCCCCGGACGTTCTGGCGTGCGGTGCGCCGTCACCCGCAGGGGGCCCGGCTGGTCGGCGAGCACGAGCGGCTGGATGCGGTCAGCGCAGTGAAGCGTTTCGCGCGTTTTGGTGACGGTAAGGACGCGTATCCGTCGGTCCCGACCATCGCTGCGCGGCCCTTCGCTCGCCTGGTGGCCGACCGAGCACTGCCGGCGCTCGAGTCCTACCGCGATGCCTTCGAGCTCCTGGTGACAGCGTTCGGCGAGCGGTTGGAGCGATATCGCCGGACCGGTCTCGGCGTCGAAGGCTTCCCTTACGACGGTGCCTTCCTCTACGAGTCGACCCTCGAGTGGCCAGCGCTGGTGGAGGAACTCGGTCTCGATCCGCAGCAGGCCGAGCGACAACGCAGCCAGGTCGAGTCGCCGCTCCGCGTCGCGCGCGATCGCCTCGCTGCGCTGTACCGCGCCGCCGGCCAGCGCCCATCGCGCTATGTCGCGGTGCTGGTACTCGACGGCGACTCGATGGGGCAGTGGCTGACCAGTGCGCTCGGCGACGGTGGCGTCGAGGCGCACCGCGAGGTGAGCCGCAAGCTCGCCCGTTTCGCGGGCAAAGCCAAGGAGGCCGGTAGGCAAGCGGCACCCGATACGGTCTTCGTCTACCAGGGAGGGGACGACGTGGTGGCGCTGGTGCCGGCCGAGCAGGTGGTCCCGCTCGCTCTGGCGCTCGCTGTAGCGTTCGCCAAGGAGACGGACGGACGCTCCGCCTCGGCCGGGATCGCGATCGGCCACTGGCTGGAACCGCTCGGTGACCTTCTCCAGAACGCGCGCGAGGCCGAAAAGCGTGCCAAGCGGTTGCCCGGCAAGAGCGCCGTCGCCGTCGAACTTCAGCCGCGCGGCGGCGAGATCGTGCGCGTCGTCGCTCGCACCGACCAGCTCACGGCGCTGGACCTGGCTGACCTCGTCGACCGTTTCCGCCGCGACGGCGCGGGGAGCCTTTCCGGCCGCCTGCCGACCGATCTGCGCCAGCTCGCTCGGGCCTTCCCAGAGGCCGATGCGGCCTTCCGTGCCGTCCTCGCCCGGGCAGTGAAGCGGCAAGGGGAGTGGCCGAACGGGACCAGCGCGGAACGCGAGCAGCTCATCGAGCGACTGTATCGCTTCGCGACCAGCTACGACCAGCTCCGGACCAGCGTAGTGGGTGCCGCGCAGCCAGCGGAGAGCGAGCGGGTGCCGCCTGGACCAGCGCAACTGGCCGACTGGCTCGCGCTGGCGCGGTTCCTGGCGAGAGGAGGTGGCGAGTGAAGACGTTGTTCCTGGAGCCGCTCGACGTCTGGCTGTTCCGCGACGGCCGCCCCTTCACGGCGGGTGAGCAGTTCCGTGCCGCAAGTCGCTTTCCGCCCAGTCCGCTGGTGGTGCAGGGAGCGTTGCGCGCCTACCACCTCATGGTCCACTCTCGTGTTCCGGCCTGGGACCACGCTGCTGTCACTGAGGTGGTCGGTGGACCGGACGACTGGGGCCCACTGCGCCTGGCCGGGCCGCTCGTCGCACGCCGGACTGAATCCGGCCAGGTCGAGGTGTTGCTCCCCCCGCCGGCCGATGCAGCCTTTCTCGGTCGCCAGCTGCGACGCCTCTCGGCGCCCGAGAAACCACCGGAGTGGCTGCGCGCGCCAGCGCCGACCGCCGCGCTCTTCCCACTGTGGCACGCAGTCGAGCCAGTGTCCGAGAAGGCGAGCCAGCCGCTGTGGCTGCGCCTGGCCGATTTCGCTGCCTACTGCCGCGGTGAGACGGTTCCCGGAGTCCCACCGGAGGAACTCTGGACGGAGGAGGTGCGCATCGGCATCGCCCAGGATTCGTCGCGCCGCACCACGCGCGAGGGGCTCTACTACGAGGCCCGCTACGTCCGCCCGCATCCGGGCGTTGGCCTGCTCGTCTCCTTCACCGGCCTCGACTGGCCGGAGGAAGCCGGTGTCCTGGCGCTCGGTGGAGAGCGGCGCTCGGCACGTTTCGAGGCGCTTCCGGCGCTCGACGTGCCGCCCGTTCCCGAACCACTACCCGAGCGGTTCGTCCTCGCCTTCCTGACCCCCGCCGTCTTCGAGCGCGGCTGGCTGCCGCGCGATTGGCGTGCGTTCTTCGAGGGTTCTGTCGAGCTCGTGGCTGCTGCTCTCGACCGTCATGACACGGTCGGTGGCTTCGATCTCGCGCGCGGTCGCGAGCGGCCGGCTCGCCGCGCGGTTCCGGCTGGGAGCGTCTACTACTTCGTCGCCCGTGGCGAGGCCCGGCTTCGCCGCACCAGCGACCTTCCCTGGCCGACGGTGAGCGACTGGGGTGCCGAGATCGGTTTCGGGACAGTGCTGATCGGAGGATGGTGAGATGGCCGAAGCGAGTGCCTTGCTCTTCGCCTACTGCGAAACACCGGTACACGCTGGTACAGGCCGGGCGGTCGGCACGGTCGACCTGCCCATCCAGCGCGAGCGGATTACCGGTTTCCCGATCGTCCAGGCGTCCAGCGTCAAGGGCGTACTCCGGGCCACGACCCAAGCCAACGGCGCCGATGCCGAGCGTCATCGCGCGCTCTTCGGGCCAGATCGCCCTGAGGAGGCTTCGAGTCACGCCGGTGCGCTCCAGGTGACCGACCTCCAGGTCGTCCTCTTCCCGGTCCGCTCGCTGGCTGGCGTCTTCGCCTGGACGACCAGTCCTGCCGTCCTGGCCCGGCTCGGTCGCCTGGCCAAGCTGGCTGGGATCGAGGGGCCAGTCGACCCTACCCGCTTCGCTGGTCTTCAGCCGGGCCAGTGCGCGGTCGCGAACGAGAGTACGCTCCTCATCCAAGCCGGTCAGCAACTCGGGGTCGTCCTCGAGGAGTACAGCTTCACGCTAGCTGGTGAACTGGCTGGTCTCGTCTCGGCGTTCGCTGAGTGGTTGGCAGCGCATGCCCTGCCCCAGACGCCGGAATATCCCTGGTGGCGGGACAACATGGCACGGCATCTCTGAGTCCTGGCCGACGACGACTTCCGCGACTTCGTCCTCTACGGGACGGAGATCGAGGCACGCGTCCGGCTCGACGACACGACCAAGACGGTCGAGCGGGGTGCTCTCTGGACGACCGAAGCCCTGCCGGCCGAGACGCTCCTGGTCGGTCTCCTGGCGGCGACCCGCTCGCGCTACGACAAGGTGAACGAGGACGGCCGGTCGCTCCTCGGCTGGTTGACGAGCAAGCTCGACGGGCGTCGTGTCCGCCTCGGCGGTGACGAGACGACCGGCCGCGGTGCCGTCGTCCTGCGCGTCGCACGGGTGTGAAGGGAGAGTGAGCGATGAGCCAGCCGGCACAGCGTACGACACGGCAGCGCACGCTCGAACAGGAGCGTGCAGCGCGTGCCTGGGAATGCGTCGCTGCGGTCAAGGGAACGAGCTTCGCGTCGGAATATGGCCAGCTCGCTCGCGAGACCGCCTCGCTCGTCCAGATGCATGGCCTCGGCCAGACGCTGGCGTTCCTGATGT
>BEID01000144.1 GCA_002898975.1 bacterium HR27
CCGCACGTCGAGCGGCTCGGTGACCATCGCGATGCCCTCGCGCGGCGAACGCGGCCAGTGCTCGCGCGGGCGATCTGCATAGATTTCCAGACCGTTTCCTTCGGGATCGGAGAGGTACAAGGCCTCGCTGACCCCGTGATCGGAGGCACCAGCGAGTGGCCAGCGCCGTGCCACGAGATGCGTGAGGACACGCGCCAGCTCCGTGCGATTGGGCAAGAGGATCGCCGCGTGGTAGAGACCAGGGGCCCGGGGCGACCGCGGTGGTGCCGTGGGGTCCCACTCGAAGAGGAAATGCGGAACCGCAGAACCAGGAGGGACTGCGGCCAGGAGAGCGTCGGCACGCTCGACGAGGTCGTATCCGAGAACGCCTCGATAGAACAAGCGGATCAACTCCTGATCGGCGATCCGCAACGTGACCGGCCCGAGCCAGGTGTCGGGTGGAAGCGGGGGAGCCTGCACGTGGTCGCTCCTTTCGGCGTCGCCCGATCGCTGCAATCATAGCAGCCGGAAAACGAGCGACTGGACGCGTCCGGGACGGGAGGATCGGGTGATCCGTCTACCGACGACCGAGCGTGTCACACCGGACAGCTGGGCGCTCCGCGTGACGTTCTGGCAGAGCCTCGCTGCGTACCGCTGGGCTTGCACGCACGCACGCGGCAAACGCGTCCTTGACGTCGGCTGCGGCGAGGGATACGGGGCTGCTGAGCTGGCGCGGACAGCACAACTCGTGATCGCAGTCGACCAAGACAAGAAAACGCTCGCGGCGGCGCAACGACGGTACCCGTTCGAGAACGTGCTGTGGCTCGGAGGATCAGCGGACCACCTGCCAGTCCGCGACGAGGCGATCGACCTTCTGTGCTGTTTCCAAGTCCTCGAGCACCTGCGCGCACCCGAACGCTTCTTGCAGGAAGCGAAGCGTGTGCTCGTTCCTGGTGGGAGACTCCTCCTGACGACACCGAATCGGTATGCTGTACTGAGCGGTACTAACCCCCATCATGATGCCGAATTCGACGCAGCACACCTTTCGGAACTGGTGCAGAGCGTCTTCTCTGCGTCCGAGATCCTCGGTGTGTTCGCGAGCGAACGGGTGCTGACCTACCGATCGCATCACCGGCGTCTCGCTGAACGGGTACTGCGGCTGGATCCCTGGGGGCTGTACCAGCGCCTACCAACACGTCTCCGAGTGCAGCTCCATACCGCGGCGACCTTCTCGATCCGCTGGTGGACCAATCGTCAGCAGCGTGCGTTGGTCGCGCAGATCGGCGTCGACGACTTCCAGATCCGCCGCGGTGACCTCAACGAAGCCATCGACCTCGTAGTCGTTGCCGTCAGAAACGCGAGCGATTGACCGGCCTCTACTGCAAACCACGAATGTCGAGGGCTTTCCGGACCTTTGCCTTCGGTAGCGGAATCAGCCTATCCCACTGAGCAGAAGGATCCCTCGGTTCAACCAGTTACGACTCGTTCGCGCCGCGGAGCAGAGCGAGCGAACTCGGTAGGAGGCGTACCCCCCTACCGAGTTCGCATCGCGACTCATGCTCCTTCAGTGTGCCGACTGCCCGGGCCCGTGAGCTGGTGCCTCGGTAACCGCACTCAGGAGAAGCGTATTGTGGGCGAAATGTCGGTGCATCCAGTCGAGATACTCCCAGCGGTTCCGGACGATCCGCGTTTGTTCGGCGTCGGTGACGTCCTGTGGTACTCGCGTCATCAGCGCCGGATCGACCTCGAAAACGTGCAGATCTTCGCGACGGAGCACGACCCCTTTCCGCACCTGCTTCATGGAGTCACCTCCTCATCCGCATACGCGAGATGCAAGAAATTCTTACTGGGATTGAGGATGTTATTCGGATCCAACAATCGCTTGATCCTCTTCATGAGTTCGAAACCACCTTCAGCCATTTCGACTGGGATGAACTCGGCGTCCCCCTCACGGCACGCGCCGTGGCACGCACTGATCGATCCCTGATGCTCGAGCGTCGCGCGGGTGATCTCCCGCTTGAGGTTGACCCATGCCTGCCATGTCTCTTCGTTCAGCGCCTGCTCCCAAATTCCGATATCGATCTCTACCAGATAATCACCCCAACCTTTATACGGATTGTTGCTATAGAAGAACATACCCCAGTTATCGAAGATGCCATATTTCTGAATGTACCGGTCCGTGATCTCATGCCACTTTTGTTTGATAGCAGGCAATTCGGAGTAGATAATAGCTGCATCCTCGCAGTGCCAGCTCATCGGCACGACGGTTCCATCGGGGAGACGCCCGTGGAGCGGGGTCGCGTAGCGGTCGTGACGCGATGCCCAGTCCCCGGCAGACAGTTCGTCACCGAGGTACTCACCGTCCGTTTCCCTGGCGATCTTGAACAGCCGATTCGCCGCGGCACGGACTTCCTCCTCGACACCGTAGAGTGCCGTAGCAACGACAGCCTTGATGCGCTCTGGTAGCGGGATGTAGGCCTCGTCGTCTCTCCTGAGATACTCGACTTTCCGCTCGTCGAAGAGGATCACGGCTGCCAGGGTACCGAGTCCGGACGTGGAGAGCGCACCAGTACTCCGATAGGCTGCCTCGAACGACTCGTAGCCGAAGAAGGCAGCGAGTTCTGCCTCCGGCTTTGGGAACAACTCGAGAGTCGCCTCGGTGACCACACCGAGTGTCCCCTGAGTCCCGATAAACAATTGCTTCAAGTTGTACCCGGTCGACGCCTTGCGGACCTTCGGCGCTCCACCGCCGTCGCTCAGCCGCACGATTTCACCGGTGGGGAGCACGACCTGTAGGCTGATGACGAGGTCTCGGGTGTGGCCATAGCGTGACCCGATCAGCGACCACCCGCTCGTCCCGATCCGACCACCGATGATCGAAACCGGATACGACGCAGGATCATCAGGATAGAAGACTCCGTAGGGAGCGAGATACTCGTTGAGTTTCAACATATTCAGACCAGGCTGTACCGTAACGGTACGATTCACCAGGTCCAATTCGAGAATCTTATTCATCTTCTTGATATCGAGCAGGATTCCTTTATGCAGCGGAACAGCCCCGTCGGCCAGCCCCGTCCCCCCGGCACGCGGAACGACCGGTACTCGGTACTGATTCGCGATCCGCAAGATCGCGGAGACTTCTTCAGCTGACTCCGGTAACACCACGACATCGGGCATGTGCTCAGCGAAACGATGAACTGGGAAGGGCGCCGGGACTCTCGTTCGGGCAACCCGCGCACCGACATCGGTGAGCACCTTTTCTTTGCCGATCGCCTGCTCTAACGCCGCAATGGCCTTATCCGTTACCGGATTCGGCACTGTCAGCGTCGCCATCTCCGTACCCCCTCTCGCTCTAGTCGTTCAGCCCCATGGCCTCGGCGACCATCTCCAGGAGGTCCAGCACCTCGAGCTGTTGCTCACGGCCAGACGACGTCAAGGGTCGCTCAGACCACGGACAAGCACTCACCAGCGCTTCGACGTTCAGCTCCTTCGCACGAGCGATACGGAGGTCAGCGATCTTCTTCGCGAGGTCGGGATGTTCGACAGCGAAGCCACCACCAGCACCCGAGCAGTACGCCCACTGCGTAACATGATCGACATCGATGAAGGTCAAACCTGGAATCGCCCGCAGGATCTTGCGCGGAGCCTCCCACTTCCCGAGGCGCTTGTTCATCCGGCAGGGATCGTGATACGTGACCGTCTTCTCGATCGGCTTCACGAACTGGATCTTCCCCTGGTCGAGAAGTTCAGCCACAAAATCGATCATGAAGACGAACTCCGGAAGCTCCTCCTCGGGGAAGAACTGGGGATACATGTCGACGAAACTGATGTAGTCGTGCGGATCGAGCACGAAGACGCGCTTGGCTCCTGCCTTCTTCCAGTCAGCGACGTTATGTTCCGCGAGGTACCGCGCATGGTCCGGGTACCCCATCTCGAGCGAGGGCCCGCCACAACACCACTGCTCGTACATCAACCCGAAGGGAACACCAGCAGCATGGAGGATCTTGGCGACCGCCTTGGGCAGGCTCGTCCGGTAATACGCCGCCTCGCAGTCGACGAAGAGGATATTCTCCCCCCCGCGGGGGATCTCGAACGGGAGATCCTTCGCCCAATCGGCAACGCGGTTCGGGTCGACCGGCCGGATCTGTTCGTAGTCGAGGACAGGCTCGTTCTTCCCGACCATTGTCGCCTCGACCCATCGCTGCCAGCGTGGCCACAAGCCCAAACCGGCCTTGTTGGCAGCGGCACGCATGTCTTGGACGAGCTTGACTGTGCGCGTCCGATTCCGATAGAAGTCGCCCACGAAGAGGGTATTCGGACATCGGAGTTCGCAGCCGCCGCACAACGTGCAGTAACTGTAGTTGTCGGCGACCTCCTCGAGTCGCGCGGCACCCTTCTCCATCGCGACGACATTCGCATGGAACGCCGTCGGGGTGTGCTGCTCGTTGCGCGTCACCTGATAGACGGGGCACACCTCACGACAGAACTTATGCCCCGAACTGAAGCAGCCGTACGCTTGCAGCAAGTGGCCGCGGACGAACTCGCTCTCGACCTCTCGGACGTCCTGATGACCATTACCCGATACCTCAGGCATCGCCGCGCGAATCTCGTCACTCATCGCCAACCTCCCGATCGATACCCACGCCGAACCGACGACCGAACTCCTCGCCCTGCCACTAGCTCCCACTCGCTTCTCGCCCGACCGACACCCCCTCCCGTTGCGCAACCGACAGTCGGCGAGTCAGCAAGGTCAAGCCAAGATAGACAGCCGCCGCGAGGAAGAAGGTCGGAATACCAGCCGTGAGATAGACAAAGAGCGGACCAGCGCGATCCGTTGCCGGATTGTAGGTCCAGAAGTAGAAGACACCGCCCAGGAGGATCGCCACATACGCCTCCCAGTTGAAGCCGCCCAGGTACTGATAGCGGCCAGCATGCTGTCGATACAGGTCGCGGAGAGAAATATGGAAGCGCTGGATAAAGACGTAATCCGCAACCATGACACCACCGTATGCTGCCATGATGAACGACACATACGACAGGAATTTCGTGTAACTATCGTAAACAGTAGGCGTCAGCATGAGCAGCGCAGCCGGAATGGTCGTCAAGAGAGCCCAGAGCCACTTCCAGTTGGGGAAAAGCGTCTTGATGCTGAGAGACTGTGAGTAGATCAAGACGGTAGCAGATGTCAGGTTGGCGAGAATGAGCATGAAGAGCCCGAAGAGGCCGAAGAGCG
>BEID01000145.1 GCA_002898975.1 bacterium HR27
AGTCCATGCTTGCTGTACAGCCCCGGCCGGGCCGCGTGCGCTGCGTGCGGCGGCAAGTCCCACGGGAAGCTCGGCCAGCCCTGCCAGTCGGCTGGCAACTGCTGTGGCGGGTAGAAGCGCAGCCAGACCCGTTCAGCGTACTGGTTCGTCTCGTCGAGGTCACCGTCCTCGAGCAACGACAGCGCTGTGACCGCGTAATACGGTTCGTCGCCGGTCAGCGGTTCGAGCCGGATCAGGTACCGCCACTCGATCGCGAGCCAGGCCAGCGCTGCCACCGCGCACACCCAGACCAACCACCGCCGTTCGCCTGCAGCACCCTCTCGGCGCTCGGCAGGCTCGACGACGCGCGACGCTCCAGTTTCGGCATCACGACGGCGCACCGGCAGTCCTCCCTGCACGATCGCTACCAGGCAGCTGACTGCCCCGCCAACGCGTCCCACTCATCCGGTTCCCCTTCCTCGCGCTGTTCCAGACCGATACCCGCAGCACCCCTCTATCGCTGGACACCGGAACTGTACCCGAATATGATAGCGTCCGTACGCGTGTCCGGACACATCAGTCCGGCGAGGAGGGGAGGACAGATGACTCGGTACCGTGTGATCGTCGCTCTGCTCTTGACGGGATTGGTCCTCCAGCTCGCTGCGGCCCAGGTAGCCGGTGATGCCGGTATCACCGAGCGACTCCCGGCCACCCGCATCGCTGATCCGACCGCGACTCCCGTCGCCCCGACGGCAACACCACTCCCCGCAACGACACCAGCTGGGGAGGCAGCACCCGAGCCCACCTCCACCGCACCGTCCAATGGAGCCGAGCCCGCCGGATCACCCGGCTCCCAGTCTCCCGGCACGGAAACGCCAGTCGCGCACCCGCCGACCGAGGAGCCGGGTCCGCTGGGGGAGCAGCTCACCCCAACGCCGGAAGCGATCGACACCCCGGCGACCCCGGTCGCGACGACCGAGACAACACCAGCGACGTCGGAACGCGAAGGCGGCGACACCAGCAGCTCCGGCACCGCACCGGCCGCCGGTGGCACGACAGCCGTGTCCGGCAGCGAACCGGGTCCGGTGTCGCAGGTGGCACCGCGGACGGGCACCGGCCAGCTCGCCACCGGTCTCTCCCTGCTCTCGCTCGGTCTCGTCGGCATGGCACTCCTCCTGTTCGGTTTGCGGCTGAGCGAGCCACAGCGAACCCGTCGCCGACCCGGTTCTCGTTAACGCAGGAGCGGCAGGAGCAACCGCGGCCAGTGCTCGGCGACCGCCGCTCGCAGACGCGCCGTGGTGACGATCCGAATGAGCCGCCGGTGTTCCTCGAAGCGGGCGAAATCGACGTCGCTCAGTCCCACGACGTCCTGCCAGGGCATGAGCTGCTGGAACCCGAGCGGTGGGCGCTCGAAGAGCACCCATACGTCGGTGCTCCACTTCTCGGGCTTGGGGATCGCCAGCAGCACTTCCCAGTCCGCAACCGGCTCACCGATCAGTTCGGCCAGTCGCTCAGCGAGCTGTACTTCCAGCTCCCGGCGCGCCGCTGGTCGCCCGTACAGACTGCTCAGGTACCGGTACAGATCGGGCGCCCGCGCGCTGACCTCGAGCGCCCGCTTGTGTAGCACGCGGTCGCGCAGCCGCCACACCAGCTGACGCGTGCTTTCGGGCATCCCGGGCTCGCTCAACCGCGCCAGCAGCGAGGCGTCATCGTGCCGCGGCAACTCCTCCGCCGTCAGCGCACCGGCCAGGAGCGCGTCCTGCACGGCACGCTGCAGCATCGCCATCGCTGCCCGGTTCGCGTGGTGCCAGTAGACATTGTCGAACATCTCCTGCCGCGCGTTGATGAGTGAGTGGAGTGGGCTCACTCCCTTGCCGGTCACGACGATCCGCGCCACGCCGTGCACCTCAGCGACGCGAAGGGCATCGAGGAGCCGCGGCGTGTCCACCCCACCGTAGGGCACGTTGCAGTGCCGCGCGTCCCGCGGCAGGTAGTCCAGCTTGTCGACGTCGAGCGCGCCGCTCAGGAGTCCACGCACCAGCCGGTCCGCTGGAACCAGCAGCTCGCGCGGGGCGATCAGGTTGGCCACCCGCGCCGGGTCCACTCCCCAGTCCCGCTCGAGCACGTCAGCGAGCTCGCTCCCCTCGATCAACCGGCGACCGACCTCCTCGTGCGGCAAGACCGGCGGGCCCAGTTCCTCGATCGCATGGCTGAACGGGTAGTGTCCGACATCATGGAGCAGCGCCGCCGCGAGCGCTGTCCGCCTCGCTTCTTCGTCGACCAGCGATGCGCCATACCGCCGCAACGTCGCCAGCGCCTGTCGCATGAGGTGCAGCACGCCCAGCGAGTGCTCGTAGCGGGTATGCTTGGCTCCCGGCCATACCTTGCTTACGAAGCCGAGCTGCTGGATCCGGTCCAGGCGCTGGAACGTCGGCGTGCTGATCAACCTGACTTCAGCTGCCGTCAATGGGATCCGGTCGTACAAGCTGTCCCGCACGACCGTGACGAAGCGTTCACCGCAGTCCATCTCCCGCTCCTCGTCTCCACGACGATGCTACACTGCGCTGCAGGTCGAGCGCGGGAGCAGGGGGTGGAGGTCGTCGATGCCGCTGTTTCGTTCGCTCACTCTGGCAATCGCCCGCCAGCCAGCGGTCGAGCGGTTCGTTCGCGAGTCACCGTTCGTCATGCCGCTCGTCGCACGGTTCGTCGCTGGCGAGACGATGGAGGAGGCGCTCGCGGTGGCAGGTGCCCTCGCCGACCGCGGCCTGGCGACCACCCTCGATCTGCTCGGCGAAGATGTCCATGCCCCCACCGAGGCTGCCGCCGCCACCGAGGCCTACGCCGAACTCCTCCAGGCAATCGAGCGTTCAGGCCTCGATGCGACGATCTCGGTCAAGCCGACGCATCTCGGGCTCCGCCTCGACCCCGACCTCGCCCGGCTCAACCTGGAGCGCCTGGCTCGTCTCGCCCAGCGCCTCGGTCGTCGGGTCGAGGTCGATATGGAAGACGCCTCGACGACGCGCAAGACGATCGAACTGTTCGACTGCCTCCACCGGACCTACGGTGACCACCTGCAACTGGCACTGCAGTCGTACCTCTACCGAACCGAGCACGATATCGAGCGCGCGATCGAACGTGGCTGGCGTGTGCGGCTCGTCAAGGGAGCCTATGCCGAACCGCCGACGGTCGCCTATCCGTCCAAGGCCGCCATCGACGCTGCCTACCGCCGGCACCTGGAACTCCTGCTCGAGTACGGGCGCTTCGTCGCCATCGCGACGCACGACGAGGCGATCATCCGCGTCGCCCGCGGGTTCGCTCGCCGGATCGGCGTCGGACCGGAAAAGTACGAGTTCCAGATGCTCTATGGCGTCCGCCGCGATCTGCAGGACGCACTCCGGCGCGCCGGCGAACCAGTTCGCGTCTATGTCCCGTTCGGCCGGCACTGGTACCCCTACTTCACGCGCCGCCTGGCCGAACGCCCGGCGAACCTGCTGTTCCTCTTGCGCGAGTTGCTCCGTGGCGCTCCCACGACACTGTAGCGCACTGCTGGCGACCTCGATCGGACGATCCGGAAGCAGTGAGCAGCGGTTCCCGATCGAAAGACCCCGCCGTCGTGGAGTTCGTGCGTCCGGCTTCCCCTGAGGGCCCTCCGGTCGCCACGCCAACTCTCTCCCCGGTCACCGGTCGAACGGACCTGCGCGCCAGTCTTGTGATGACCTTCCGCTCTGTTGTATACTGGGAAATCAGTACGCGTCCCGTAGCCGGATCAGGCGAGGAAGGAGGTCCGAGTGCATTCGAGACGCCCCGTCCGCCAGCATCGACATCGACCGAGGCGCGCCCAGCTCTGGTTTCTCGTATCGCTCCTGACGGTGCTGCTCGCGCTCAGCCCGCTCGCCGTCGTTGCCCTCGAGCGCCTCGACCCAGCCACCCCAGGACTCCCCGACAAGACAGCAGAGCCGATCCCACCGATCGCAGTGAGTCCAGTTGGCCAACCCGAAGGGACGAGCGGCAGCGACTGCCTTTCTGGGAAGATAGCGTGCCCGCCCTCTGAGGAGACGGCGGAACCCGCTCCACCGAAGGATCCCGAAAAGCCGGAACCCATCCTCCCCAAGGATCCGGGTACGCCGACGGATCCGCATATGCCTAAGGAGGCGAAGTTCTCCATCACCGTGATCAAGGAGTGGTCGGGTGGCGACCCGCCCGCCGACGCCATCGATGACCTCCTTACCCTCGACGTCGTGCTGAACGGCGGGAGCGCGACGATGACCTCGACCTGCTCGTGGAACGGCTCCGCTTTGGTACAAGCCGGTACCGGTGAATCCTGCACGCTCTCGCTCGGGGCCGAGCTGGATACCACGATACTGCAGCTCCAGGAGTCCGGCCTTTCCGACAACTGGATCGGCGAGCTTACCAGCCCGAACCGCGGTCGGCTGCCGGTCTCGATGACGCTCGCTGAACTGGTCCAGAACGGCAGCTGCACGCAACAGGATGAGGCCTACTACGAGTGCACCCTGAAAGTCACCAACGTCGCCCGACCTATGGTCCAGTGCGGTGACCGCGACATCCCCTATCCCGAAACGGGTACGTACTACTGTCTCGACTGGCGGAAGCTCTGGACCCGAAACGGCCAGCTCGCTCCAGCGCCACTCGGCGACTACCAGGTCACCATCACGGTCGAACTCGGCAATACCGTCCTGGGGACAATGTCCTGCGACAAAGAGGGGTGCACGCCTCTGTCCACCTGGCTCGACCTGGCTGCCCTCGGCGTGACCGAAGAGGTCCTCGGCGACCTCACGTTTACGATCGAGGAAAACGGGCTTCCGTCCGAGTGGACCCTCCATCCCTCCCTGCAGGACGGTGCGACCTTCAACGAGCTCCGGGATCCGCAGCTCGCACCGTTCGTACCGGACCAGTGTGTCATTTCGATTAGCCGTGATTCGCAGGCACGCGTGGTCTCTTGTCTCGTGTACATCGTGAACAGCGGCCCGACCAACGAGGGGCCGGGTGGTCCCGGTGGCTCGGGCGGATCCGGCGGAACTGGGGGTTCCAGTGGGCCGGGTGGATCCAGCGGGTCGAGCGGATCTGCCGGGTCCGCGCCGCAGGGTAGCCCGAGCGCTCCGAGCACTGCCCCGCCCGTGCCCGCGGACCAGGGTGTCCCTGGTAGCAGCAGCGCACCGGCACCGCAACCACCGGCGAGCCAGGCGGCCGGCGCCTCGGC
>BEID01000146.1 GCA_002898975.1 bacterium HR27
CCGGCAAGCCGACGCTCGTCGGGTTGACGGAGGCCGATTCCCGAGCCTGGAACGAAATCCTCGCGCGCTTCTTCTGGGCAACCGGCGTGCGGCCGGGAACCCGCGTCTGGCTGGCGGTGACGCTCGGCTGGTACATCCCTGGTCTCAGCTTCTACGAGGCGCTCCGCGAGATCCGCGCCACTGTCTACCCGTCCGGGACGATGGAAGCCTCCCGCACGTTCAACATCCTCCGCCGCGCTGGGGTCGACTACATGGTCTCCAGCCCGACCTTCGTCAATTACCTGACGAACGTCGCGCGCGAACGGCTGGGTATCGACCCTGCCTCGTTCGGGCTGAAGGCGATGGCCCTGGGTGGCGAACCGGGAGCTGGGGTGCCGCAGATTCGACAACAGATCGAAGAGACCTGGCAGTGCAAAGTGTACGACGCGATGGGCACTGCCGATTTCGCGCCGATCCTGTGGACGGAGTGCGAGGCCCAGGCCGGGATGCACTTCATCGGGCAAGGGTTCGTGATCGTCGAATTCATCGACCCGACGACCGGTCAGCCGGTCGAGCCGAAAGAGGGGATGCTCGCGGAACTGGCGTATACAGCGATCGCCCGCGAGTGCGTCCCGCTCATCCGCTTCCGGATCGGGGATCTCGTACGGATCGAAGGAACCGACACCTGCGTATGCGGCCGCACCGGGATACGGATCCGGTGCGTCGGCCGCGTCGACGATATGTTCATCGTCCGCGGCGTCAACGTGTTCCCGAGTGCGGTCGCAGACGTCATCGCCTCGTTTCGCCCGCGAGTGACCGGCGAGTTCCAGATCCGCCTGCCCCCGCGCGGCCTCCCGATCGAGCCCCCTGTGCCGATCGTCGTCGAGTGCGGCCCTGAGCCGGGTGACCTCCACAAGCTCAAGAAGGACATCGAAGAAGCGATCCGCGCCCAGCTCATCTTCCGGGCGAACGTCCTCCTCGTTCCCTACGGCGAACTCGCTCCGACCGGCGCCATGAAGCGCCAGGTGATCGTCCGGAGCGAGTGAGCGCAACGCGCGCCTGACCTCCCCGACTCAGCCGAAGATCTCTTTCTACCCCCGCGCCGTCGCTGGCACTGGGGAATGCTGTGCCGCCCACCGCAGTTTCGCCCGTACATCCCGCCTCTCCGGTACCGGGGCAGCACATAATGTGCCACCGTTCCGGTCGGGGTCAGGCGTTGCCTCGCCCGGGATCCCCTCGCCCCCATTCTGTAGGGGCGAGGCGTGCCTCGCCCGTCCGCGCCAAAGGCGCAGCATCCCTCCCTCGCGTTGCCGGCCCTTTGGGCCGGATGGGTCACGCACGCGTGACCCCTACAAGGGAAATGGCCGGTGTCTGAGGGCAACGGTGGACCGTGACCGATCACGGTCAGTACGTCGTCGGCGTCCCGTAGGGGCGAGGCGTGCCTCGCCCAACCGCGCCAAAGGCGCAGCATCCCTCCCTCGCGTTGCCGGCCCTTTGGGCCGGATGGGTCAGGCGTGCGTGACCCGAAGGGTCAGGCACGCCTGACCCCTACACAGAAAACGGCGACGCTGCAGCGGCGACCGTCGGCAGTGATCGCTCACGGTGGGTGCATCGTTTGCGGCTCTGTAGGGGCGAGGCGTGCCTCGCCCAGCCGCACCGTCAGGTGCGGCAATCGTCACGTCCGTGCCCTCCGTGCCGGTGCCTCGGCGTGGGAACGGGGTTTGCCGGCCCTCCCGGGCCGGACGGGTCAGGCGGTGCCTGACCCCGCCACGACGCACCTGCTCGCCTACGCCGGTCTGGGAGGAGCACGGCACCTCTTCGCGCCATCGCACAGGATGATTCGAGAGCGCCAGGGGAGCGATCATGCGGGCGACGCGCCGTCCCGCTCCTCGTGGCTCGTCCAGCATCCGTGCCGAGCACATCGAGGAGCAGGGACTGCCCAACCCTTCAGCGCGGGGGTCGACACTCGTCGAGCGTGGTGCCGCGCCGTCACCCGAAACGACGGCGTGCAGTGCAGTCAAGAGCCCGCATACCGATGGGACAGCACGACTCGGCGGACGGCAGCGATCGCCCGCTCGATGTCGTCACGCGTCACGTCCAGATGGGTCACCGCCCGGACGCGATACTCTCCGACCGCGCCCATGCGAACCCCCTCAGCCAGCAGGGCCTGGGTAAACGCCTGCGCCGTCATGCCGGTGTCACGGACGTCGAAGTAGACCAAGTTGGTCTCGACTTCGGCCGGATCGATACCGATGCCGGGCGTCTCCGCGAGTCCTTCAGCGAGCAAGCGGGCATTGGCATGGTCTTCAGCCAGCCGATCGACGTGGTGCTGGAGCGCGTAGATGCCAGCCGCAGCGAGAATGCCAGCCTGCCGCATGGCACCGCCGAACATCTGCTTGTACCGCCGTGCCAGCCGGATCGTTTCGCGGTCACCGGCGAGCACTGCACCGACCGGGCAACCGAGCCCCTTCGACAGGTCGATCCAGACCGTATCGACCTCGCGGCACCAGACTGTAGTCGGAATGCCGGTCGCAACCACCGCATTCAAGAGACGAGCACCGTCCATGTGGACTTTGAGCCCCAGGCGATGGGCAGTCTGACAGACGGCTTCCAGCGTCTCCAGCGGCCAGATCTTGCCGCCACCGCGGTTGTGCGTGTTCTCGATGCAGACGAGCGTCGTCGGCGGCGTGTGCACCCCGTCACCTGGGTCGGCTGCAGCTGCGACCTGCTCTGGCCCGAAGACACCACGTACCCCATCAACGAGATAGGTCAAGACGCCGCAGACGAGCCCCGCCCCGCCGGCCTCCGAGGTGACCGGGTGCGCCGTTCGCTCGATGATGATTCGATCACCCGGCCGTGTATGCACCTTGATACCGATCAGATTGCACATCGTACCGGAGGGCAAGAACAGCGCGGCCTCCTTACCAGTCAGTTCAGCGACCATTTCCTGGAGCCGGTTGACGGATGGGTCTTCGCCGAGTTGCTCGTCGCCGACTTCCGCTTCGGCCATAACGCGCCGCATTTCGGGGGTCGGACGCGTGACGGTATCGCTGATGAGATCGATCATCCTGCACTCGCTCCTTCCTCGCTCGCGCTACGCGGCGACCCGATACCGCACGGTACCCATTATCGGACGAAGGCAGCGAGTCGCGCGACAACATGCTCGCCAGAGCCATCCACAACGACGCAGCTCGGGCTCGACGCGGGGTCGACCGGTTCCCCGTATACTAGCCGCGATGGGCTGGGGGCCGGATGGGAGACGAATCGACCCAGGCGAACGAATCCGTTCGCGCAACGGCATGGCGCCTCTTCGTCGGATCGCTCCTCAACGAGGGAGCGATCGGTTTCTTTTTCACGCTCTGGCCGCTCTACATCGCCTCGCTGGGCGCATCACCGTCCGAGATCGGTCTCGTGATCGGCACTGCTGGGATCCTCCGGCTGTTCTTCCTGCTCCCATCAGGCTGGCTCGTCGATCGCCTGCCGCTGCGCCTCCTGATCGCCGGGATGCGTGCGGTCGCCGCTGTCGGGTTCGGACTGTGCGCTCTCGCTCGCGAGTGGTGGCAGCTCTTCCCCGGCATCGTCGCGATCAGTCTCGGTGTCGTGGCCTTTCCAGCGCTGAGCACGTTGATCGCCGGCCTGACGAGCGAAGGCGAAGCACGGACACGGTACTTCACGCTGATCTACACGGTCGCCCCCTCGATCGCGACGATCGTGACGCCAGCAGCTGCCGGTTGGCTCGCCGAGCAATGGGGGCTGCGAGCGACACTGGTCGCAGCGAGCGCTGCGACGGCCTCAGCAGCGCTCATCTTTGCATCGCTTCGTCTTCCGGCTAACCTCGCGGTCAAACGGGGAGAAGGATCATATCGACAGCTCCTGACCATTCGTCCGATCGTCCTCTCGGCCATCCTCATGGTCGGGACGATAGGCGGCATCATGGTCGGCTGGGTGCTAGCGCCGAACTATCTCCAGGAGATGCATGGTCTCCGCCTGGAACAGATCGGCTGGCTCGGCTCGATCGCAGCGGTCGGGAGCACCGCCTTGAGCCTGGCAGTCAGTCGCAACCGCTGGTTGCAAGATCCCTTCAATACACTGCTCATCGCCACCGGTGCCGTGGTTGTGGGATTCCTCCTGCTGCTGGTCGGGAATCACTTCGCGCTCTTCGTCCTCGCGTACCTACTCCGCGGCGGTTTCCTGGTCGCCTGGTCCGCGTTCTACGCGCTCTTCGGACTCCTGACG
This sequence comes from bacterium HR27, assembly GCA_002898975.1. Lineage (GTDB taxonomy): Bacteria > Chloroflexota > Chloroflexia > Thermomicrobiales > Thermomicrobiaceae > Thermomicrobium. The sequence goes on from BEID01000146.1 coordinate 4,216, forward strand.
CCCGAGCAGCTGCGGTCACGGGTGTTCGCTGTCGCGGAGATCCTCGGCGGACTCGGATCGACGATCGCCCCCTTCCTGGCCGGTATCCTGTACGAGTTGGACACACGCCTGCCTATCATCGCGGGTCTCGTGTGCACGGCGATCGTCGTCGTGACGACGCGACTCGTCCAGCGCAGGACGCGTCAGCCCCTTGCTTTCGCTGGCACGCTACGGTGAGATCGATGCCCCGTCCGCTCCGTCGTGCCACGCCATCCGCTGAGCGCCACCAGCGTGCAGTGGAGTGGGAACGCTGGTTCCGGGGAGAGAGTTCGCAAGCAGCCTATCGCATCGAACTGACGCGACTCACTGGTCTGGCTCCTGAAGTCGGCGGGAAACTGGTCGAAGATGTGGCAGACCTTCTGGTCGATCGGGTTCCCGCGTCACTCGGCGTCCCTGCACTGCTCGCGATCTCCGTGCTGGTCAGTCATGCGCCGAAAGCGAGCGAAGCCAGCCGCGTGCTCCTCCTCGCGATCACCGAGGAACTCGCACCGGCTCATGCACGCACCGTTTTGGAGAACCTGGCACTCGCCTGGCACGCCAGCCAGTGCATTTTCGCGACCGATCGCCGGCGTGCGTTTCTCCGTGCCGAGTTGCTCCAGACCATCCGCCGTCTGGAAGCGAGCAATGCGCCGGGAGTCGACGCTATCACTGCGATCCTCGCGGTGCTAGACTGACCACCCGCATGGGAAGAAGGGGACGTTATACTGAAAGGCACCTGAGCAGCGGTCCGGGAGCAGGGCGAGGTACGCTGGCGACCGCGCGCTGCCTCCCGCATGGTAGGAGTGGAGGGGCAGCGATGAGCACGCAGGTGTGGCTCGGCATCGTCTTCCTCGTGCTCGTCGTCGTGTGGATCGTCGAACTCTACTGGATCGCGCGGATGGCCGACGAATGGGGCCGGGACGCGCT
>BEID01000147.1 GCA_002898975.1 bacterium HR27
AGGGCATGGAGGGCGCGATGCTCCAGACGGTGCAGAAGGCAGCGCAGGTACTCCGCCTCTTCACCCCGCGGCAGCCGGAGTGGGGCGTGACCGAGGTCGCAGCAGCGCTGGCTATCCCGAAGTCCGGTGCGCACGCATTGCTCCGCACGCTGGCAGCCGAGGTGTTGCTGCAGCGGACGCCGAATGGGCGCTACCGGCTCGGTTGGTCGCTGTTCGAGCTCTCCCAGACGCTGCTCGATTCGAGCGCACTCCTGCGTGCAGCGCGGCCGGTCATGGAGCGTCTGGTGGCCGGCTGGGGCGAAACGACGCATCTCGCGGTGCTGGTCGACGGGCAAGTCCTGTACGTCGAGAAGCTGCAAGGTGATCGCGCGCTGGAGATCGTGCTCTCCGGTGTGGGGAAGCGCCTGCCGGCGCACTGTTCCGGTGTCGGCAAGGTGTTGCTCGCCCACCAGCCGTGGGAGACGGTTCTCCAGATCGTCCAGCGGACGGGATTGGTGAGCTTCACACCGAACACGATCCGGACCGTCGAGCAGTTGCGCGAGGAGCTAGAGCGTGTGCGCCAGCAGGGCTTCGCCTACGACCAGGAAGAGGTGATGGTGGGGCTCTGCTGTGCGGCGGCGCCGATCTACGACGAGAGCGGGCAGGTGATCGCGGCGATGAGCCTCTCGGTGCCGGCGTATCGCTTCTATCCCAACCGGCAGCGGCTCACCACCGCGATCGTCGATGCCGCGCGACGGGTCTCGGAAGAACTCGGGTATTACCAGGAGGCATGGCCATGGGAGAACGGCAAGCAGTCAAGGTCGCGATCCTCGGAACTGGCAACATCGGCACCGACTTGATGTACAAGTTGCTCCGCAATCCGGGGCACATGGAACTGGCGATGTTCGCGGGGATCGACCCGCAGTCGGAGGGGATCGCTCGCGCGAAAAAGCTTGGCGTGCCGACGAGTTACGAGGGAATCAAGGCGATTCTCGATGACCCGGAGATCAAGATCGTCTTCGATGCCACCAGCGCGAAGGCGCACGTCCGGCACGCCAAGATGCTCCGCGAGGCCGGCAAGATCGCGATCGACCTCACGCCGGCCGCACGCGGGCCGTACGTGGTGCCACCGGTGAACCTCGGGGCGCATCTCGACAAGGACAACGTCAACCTGATCACCTGCGGCGGGCAGGCGACGATTCCGCTCGTCTACGCTGTGCGTCGCGTCGTTCCGGTCCGCTACGCCGAGATCGTCTCGACGGTGGCGAGCAAGTCGGCCGGTCCAGGCACGCGGCAGAACATCGACGAGTTCACGTTCACGACGGCGCACGGGCTGGAGGCGATCGGCGGCGCCGAGCAGGGGAAGGCGATCATCATCCTGAATCCGGCCGAGCCGCCGATCATCATGCGCAATACAGTCTACGTTATCCCGGCCACCGAGGAGTTCGATCAGGCGGCGATCGTCGCGTCCGTCGACCAGATGGTGGCTGAGGTGCAGCAGTACGTGCCAGGATACCGGCTCAAGGACGCGCCGGTGTTCGACCGGCGGCGCACGCCGTGGGGCGAGCGAACCGTGATCGCCATGCTGCTCGAGGTCGAGGGTGCGGGCGACTTCTTGCCGCCCTATGCCGGCAATCTCGACATCATGACGTCGGCAGCCTGGCGGGTCGGTGAACTCTTCGCCCGGCACGTGCTCGGTATCCGCGAGGAGGTGGCGGCATGAACGCGAAGGCGCTTAAACCACCGCGGGTGACCGATACGACGCTGCGTGATGGTTCGCATGCCATGCGGCACCAGTTCACCCGCGAGCAGGTACGGGCGATCGTGGCCGCGCTCGACGAAGCTGGTGTCCCGGTCATCGAGGTTACCCATGGCGATGGGCTCGGTGGGAGCTCGATCCAGTACGGCTTTTCGGGAACGAGCGAGCTCGATTTGATCGAGGAAGCGGCCAAGACGGCCAAGCGCGCCAAGATCGCGGCGCTGCTCTTGCCGGGGATCGGAACGCGCAAGGAACTCGCGGCCGCTATCGAACGGGGCATCAAGGTCGTGCGCATCGCCACGCAGTGCACGGAGGCGGATATTTCCGAGCAGCACTTCGGCATGGCCAAGGAGATGGGGCTGGAAACGGTCGGCTTCCTCATGATGGCCCACATGCGGCCACCGGAGTTCCTGGCCGAACAGGCGGCCATGATGGAGTCGTACGGTGCGGACTGCGTCTACATCGTCGACTCGGCAGGGGCGATGCTGCCCGACGATGTGCGGCGACGGGTGGCAGCGCTGAAGGAGCGGCTCAGTGTCCAGGTGGGCTTCCACGCCCACAACAATTTGGGGCTGGCGATCGGGAACACACTGGCCGCCATCGAGGAGGGAGCCGACCAGGTCGATGGCTGCTTGCGCGGGCTGGGTGCCGGCGCCGGGAACGCGGCGACGGAGCTGATCGCGGCGGTCCTCGACAAAATGGGGATCAACCCCGGGCTGGACGTGTTCAAGTTGATGGACGCTGCCGAGTACATCGTGGCGCCGATCATGCCGTACCAGCCGATTCCGGACCGCGATGCGATCACGATCGGCTACGCGGGGGTGTACTCGACGTTCCTGCTCCACGCCCGGCACATCGCGGCGGAGTTCGGTCTCGACCCGCGGGAGATCCTGGTCGAGCTCGGGCGGCGCCAGGCGGTGGCCGGACAGGAAGACTGGATCTTGGACGTCGCGCTCGATATCGTCCGCAAGAAGCGCGGCGTGGAAGGAGCTGGCGATGCACGCGAACCGGCCGCAGCTGAGCGAACCGCAGACTGAGGGTGATGTGCCGGCTGTCGATCCCAAGCATTTTCGCCGGACGCTCGGTCGCTTCGCGACCGGGGTGACGGTGGTGACGGTGACGCGGCCGGAGGGACCACATGGCATGACGGCCAACGCGTTTCTCTCGGTCTCGCTCGATCCACCGCTGGTGTTGGTCTCGGTCGATCGCCGGGCGCGGATGCACGCCTATTTGGAAGAGGCGCAGCGGTACGGGGTGAGCGTGCTGGCGCGCGATCAAGAGCGGGCAGCACGGCACTTTGCGGGGAAGCCCCAGGCGGGGTACGAGCCGCAGTTCCGCTGGGTCGAGGGCGTGCCGCTGCTCGAGGGAGCGGTGGCGCAGATCGTCTGTGACGTGTGGGAGCGCATTCCGGCTGGTGACCACACCCTGGTGCTCGGTCGGGTGCGCTGGCTCGATTACTGGGAACGAGAGCCGCTCGTGTTCTTCGGCGGCGATTTCCGCTGTCTCGAGGTGCAGCTGCACGATACCAGTATGTGGTGGTGGTGAGTTCGTCGAGGGAGGAAGCATGATCCGATATCAGGACATCCGCGGTGTCATCGCACTCTGCCCGACACCCGCGAAACAGGGAGCGGATCGATGGGACAGTCACGACACCGTGGACGTGGACGAAACGGAGCGCATGATCCGCAACCTGCTCGCCAGCGGGATCGACGGGATTGTCCTACTCGGAACGCTCGGGGAGATGGCCACGCTGACCGAGTCCGAGTGGCGGACATTCGCACAAGTCGCTGTGGAGACGGTTCAAGCGTTCGATCCTGACTTTCCACTCTTCATCGGTGCCACGACCCTCAATACCCGCGACACGATTGCACGCATTCGCTTCCTAGAGGCACTACAGGTCAAAGGGGTCTTTCTCGGACGCCCAATGTGGTGCGCGATGGATGAGCACAGTATCATCACATTCTATAAAACCATTGCAGATACCTTTCCCAACATCAGTATCATGCTCTACGACAACCCGGAGGCTTTTAAGGGTGTCATACCAACAGCAGTCTACGCGGAGCTTGCGAAGATACCGCAAATCGTCGCTTGTAAATACGTTTCGCTCACTCCCAAATTCCGCGCTGATATGGAGGTAACGCGCGGTCATATTCGGATACTCCCGCTAGAGAGCGACTGGCTTCAGGCCTGGATACTTTACCCAGACGACGTCATCGCTTGCTGGTCCAGTAGCGCGCTCTGCGGACCGGAACCGGTGCTCTTCCTCCGTGACGCTTTGCGGAGAGGCGATCTTGAGGCAGCGCGCTGGATCTCTCGCCGCATCGAATGGGCCTATGAACCGTTCCTTGCTCGACAGAACTTTCAGGAATTTTCGAAGTACAACATTGCTTTAGAAAAAATCCGTTTCGACGAAGCCGGCTTCGTCCACGCCGGCCCTGCCCGGCCGCCGTACCATATCGTCCCTCCACAGTACGTTGCCGGCGCACGGGAACATGCGCGCCGCTGGCTTCAACTGGTCGCGGCAGTGCGCGAGCGGACGACAATCTGAGTGCTGCACTGGAGCGAGCCCTCGAGCACGAGTCCCGGTGACGGTCGAGGAATTCGATTCAGATCGGGATCATCAGGACAAGGAGGGGATGATGAACAGGGAAGAAATCGTCCGGCGAGCTCGTTGGCTGGGCGAGATCGCCGAGCGCTACAGGGCGGAGTCGGAAGCCCGGTGCGATCTGCACCCTGAGGTGGCCGACGCACTCCTCGAGTCGGAACTTCTCAAAGTGCTTCGCCCCAAGCACTTCGGTGGCTGGCAACTGGATCCCAAGACCTATGTGGATGTCGTGCGAGAGCTCTCCTATCGCGATGGCTCGGTCGGCTGGGTTTACAGTGTCCTCGAGATCCACGAATGGTGGCTCGCGTACGCCGACCGAGAGTTGCAAGAGGAGATCTGGGGCAACGAGGAAGCACCCCTTGTCGACTCGCTCGCTCCCGTTGGCCGTGCGGTCCAAGTCAACGGACAGTGGCGCGTCGAAGGACACTGGCGCTTCGTCAGCGGTATTAGCCTCGCGAAGTGGGTTGCCGTCAATGCCTTGGCGACCTTCGATCAAGCCCTCGGTCAGGAACCAGCGTTCTTCGTTCTTCCCAAACAAGACGTCCGTGTCGTCGAAGACTGGAATCCGGTCGGGTTACGCGGCACAGGGAGTCACTCGATCATCGTGGAGGAAGCTCTCGTACCTCCTCATCGTGTTCTTCGACTCATGCCCATTGCAACGACCGGCATCCCACGCAATCCAGAGTTCCAAGATGAATCTCTCTACCGCGTACCCTTCGTACCAATGCTCGCCACCGCCATCTACGCTCCTGCCCTCGGCCTGGCCCAGCGGGCAGTCGACGAATACCGTCACTGGCTGACACGAAGAGTGCGCCC
>BEID01000148.1 GCA_002898975.1 bacterium HR27
CAAGGGTAAGGCAGCGATTGCGAACGCGAAGCTCGCGTATCAACGGTTCAAGCGTGTCTTTCTGGAAGGCGAGCGCTTCGCACGCTTGCGGGAGCGCGGAGCACAGATCCAGCGCATTCTCTGGGCCAGCACGAGCACCAAGAATCCCGCCTACTCTGACGTCATGTACGTCGAGCACCTGATCGGCCCCTACACCGTGCAGACGATGGCACCAGTCACGGTCGAGGCCTATCGTGACCATGGCCAGCCACGACCGAACACGGTTGAGGAAGGACTGGAAGAAGCCACCGCGGTACTGCAGCGTCTCGAGGAAGTCGGCATCTCCTATGCCGAGGTCACGACCAAGCTGCAGCAAGAAGGTGTGCGGTTGTTCGAAGAGTCCTACCTGAGCGCGCTCCAGCGTATCGCGGACCGGCGACGACACCTCATCGCAGCGAGCGAACGTCGCGGAAGTTTCCTCGGAGTGTACGGTCAGGATATCGAACGGACCATCGAAGAGCTGGTCACAGCGAAGGCGGTCGAACGGGTCTGGCAACGAGACGCGTCCTTCTGGTCGGACGATCCAGCACGGCAGCGCAGCATTGCCCAGCGGCTCGGCTGGCTCACGGTCGTCGACTGGGTGCGCGACCGGCTGGACGAGCTCATCGACTTCCGCCAGCAAGTTCGTGAGCGCCGGTTCGCGCACGCCGTGCTGCTGGGCATGGGAGGGAGCAGCCTCGCGCCGGAAGTCTTCCAGCGTGTACTCGGGAACGATGTCGAGCATCCGGAATTGATCGTTCTGGATACGACGAATCCCGATACGATCAGGCGCGTGCGCGAGCGCGTCAACCTCGCTCGCACGCTGGTCATCGTCAGCTCCAAGTCGGGTACGACGATCGAAACGTCCAGCCTGGCGGCCTACTGGCTCGCGGAACTGGAGCGTGAACTCGGCGACCGCGCGGGCAACCACCTCGTCGTGATCACTGATCCGGGTACGCCACTCGAAGCTTGGGCCCTCAGCCATCAGGCCTGGCGCATCTTCCTCAACCCGCCGGACATCGGTGGACGCTACAGTGCCTTGAGCTACTTCGGGCTGGTACCGGCGAGTGTGATCGGCCTCTCGGTCGAAGCGCTGCTCGACCGAGTGACACCGATGATCGAGCGTCTACACCGCACGAATGCGGAAAATCCCGGCCTCTGGTTGGGAGCTGCTCTGGCAACGCTCGCTCAGTTGGGCCGCGACAAGGTGACCTTCTTCCTGGAGCCGGCGGTCGCTCCGTTCGGAGACTGGCTCGAGCAGCTGCTGGCCGAAAGCACGGGCAAGCAGGGAACTGGCCTCATTCCGATCGTGCACGAGCCACACCTGCCACCCGAGCAGTACGGCCCCGACCGGGTCTTCGTCGGCATCGATCTCGCGCTCCAGCCGTATCAGCCGACAGAGGCGCTCCTCAAGGCCGCGGAAACGCTCGGTCACCCGATCCTGCGTACGCAGCTCTGGAATCTCTGGGAACTCGGGGCCGAAATGCTCCGCTGGGAGTTCGCCACGGCGATCGCTGGTCGCGTGCTCGGTATCGACCCGTTCGACGAGCCGGATGTGCAAGCGAGCAAGGAACGCACGGCGGCACTGCTCGAGCATTACCGGCATGCTGGCGAACTCATCCGTGCTGCAATCGCGTTCACCGATGGCCCACTCGCCGTCGCGGGGACCGAGACAACCGATCTCCGCAGCGCGCTCACCGAACTCTTCTCCCGCATCGGCTCATCTGGCTACTTCGCCCTCCTGGCCTTCGTCGATCCGAACTCGGCTGTTCTCGATCGCTTGCACACCATTCGGCAGCTGCTGGCCGAGCGGCTGCGCGTTGCGACGACACTCGGCATCGGCCCACGGTATCTTCACTCGATCGGCCAGCTCTACAAGGGTGGTCCGGATACCGGCGTCTTCCTGCAAATCGTCAGCGAACCCGAGCACGATCTCCCGATTCCTGGTGAGCCCTACACGTTCCGGACACTGTTCCTCGCGCAAGCCGACGGCGACTTCGCCGCGCTCAGTGAACGACGGCGACCGGTTCTCCAGATCACGCTGCGTGGCGATCCGGTTGCAGCGCTGGAACGCTTGGAACAAGAACTCGTCGTAACTGCTACACGCTGATGCGTGAGAGGCGAGAGGAGTCGATATGGAACTCGCGATCGTCGGACTCGGACGGATGGGCAGCAACATGGCTCGCCGCCTTCTGCGCGGCGGGCATCGGGTCGTCGTTCACAATCGGAGCCCTGAGCCGATCCGGCAACTCGAAGCGGAAGGCGCGAGCGGCGCGTATACGCCGGAGGAGACCGTCCGTGCACTGGCTCGGCCACGTGCCATTTGGCTCATGGTACCGGCTGGCGAGCCGACCGAGCAGATGATCGAGCGGTTCGCTCCGTTGCTGGAGCCAGGCGACATTCTGATCGACGGCGGGAACTCCTACTGGAAAGACTCGGTTCGGCGTGCTGCTCGCCTCGAGGAACGCGGCATCCGCTTCCTCGATGTCGGAACGAGCGGAGGCATCTGGGGGCTCGAGTACGGCTACTGTCTCATGGTCGGTGGCGACGAGTCGGCCTTTCGCCACCTCGAACCGGCGCTCGCCACACTGGCGCCCGAACACGGCTATCGCTATCTGGGACCAGCGGGAGCGGGTCACTTCGCGAAGATGGTGCATAACGGTATCGAGTACGGCCTGATGCAAGCGTACGCAGAGGGGTTCGAGATCCTCGAACGCTCACCGTACGACTACGACCTCGCCGAACTCGCCGCGCTCTGGAACCGCGGCAGCGTCATCCGCTCCTGGTTGCTCGAGCTGGCCGAGCGGGCATTCCGCAACGATCCGCATCTCGCTGCTATCCGCGGTTACGTCGAGGATTCCGGCGAGGGGCGCTGGACCGTCCTCACGGCGATCGAGGAGGACGTCCCCGCCCCGGTCATCACCCTCTCGTTGCAGATGCGCTTCCGCTCGCGGCAAGACGATTCCTTCGCCGCCAAGGTTGTTGCTGCCCTTCGCCGCGAGTTCGGTGGCCATAGCGTGAAGACCACAGAGCCGAAAGGGAGTGGGACAAGTCCATGACTGCGACGACGCTCCAGAATCCGCTCCGCGAAGGACTACGTTTCGAGCGCTTGCCTGATCCGTGCATCATGGTGATTTTCGGAGCCTCGGGCGATCTCACGCACCGCAAGTTGCTCCCCGCACTGTACAACCTCGCCTACGACGGTTTGCTCCCACCCGGATTCACCGTCGTGGGGTACGCTCGACGCCCGTACACCGATGACGAATTCCGGCAAGAGATGCGTTCCGCTGTCGAGCGGTTCTCGCGCCGGCAGCCCATCGATCCCGAGGTCTGGCAGACGTTCGCCCAGGGTTTGTTCTACTTCAGCGCTGATTTCAACGACCGGTCAGCCTATCCGAAGCTCGGTGAGGTTCTGGAACGACTCGATCGCGAGCGAGGGACGTCCGGCAATCGCATCTTCTACCTGGCTACTCCGCCTGATGCCTACGAAGCGATTACGCAGTATCTCGGCGAAAGCGGTCTCTCGCAACCGAGTCAACCAGGTAGTTGGGTCCGCCTGATCGTCGAAAAGCCCTTCGGACACGATCTCGAGAGCGCCATTGCACTCAACAATCACCTCCTCAAATACTTCCGGGAAGAGCAGATCTACCGGATCGACCATTATCTCGGCAAGGAGACGGTGCAGAACATTCTCGCCCTGCGCTTCGCGAACGGCATTTTCGAGCCGATCTGGAACCGCAACTACATCGACCATGTCCAAATCACAGTTGCTGAGACGATCGGCATCGAGGGACGCGGCGGTTATTACGATCGGGCTGGCGCGCTCCGCGATATGGTCCAGAACCACATGCTGCAGTTGTTGAGCGTGATCGCGATGGAGCCGCCGATCGCGTTCGAGGCCGATCCGGTACGCGACGAGAAGGTCAAAGCACTCCGGGCGATCCGGCCGATTCGTCCCGAGGAGGTGAACGAGATCACCGTCCGTGGGCAGTACGGTCCCGGCTTCATCGGCGGACGGCCGGTTCCGGGTTATCGGGAAGAGCCACGCGTCGCGCCGAACTCGCTCACCGAGACGTACGTTGCGCTCAAGCTGTTCATCGATAACTGGCGCTGGGCAGATGTGCCCTTCTACCTGCGTACCGGCAAGCGGCTGCCACGTCGCGTGACCGAAATCGCGATCCAGTTCAAACGAGTTCCGCATCCGCTGTTCAAGGGGATGATGACTTCCGGTGTCGAGCCGAACTGGCTGATCATCCGCATCCAGCCGGACGAGGGGGTCTCGATGCACATCGCTGCTAAGGTTCCCGGGCCACGTATCCGGCTCCGCACGGTCACGATGGGCTTCCTCTACGGCACGTCATTCTTGGTGCAGTCGCCCGATGCGTACGAGCGATTGCTGCTCGACTGCATGCTCGGCGACTCGACCCTCTTCACACGACGCGACGAAACCGAGGCAGCCTGGGTACCGATCACGCAAATCCTCCGTGGGTGGGCCGAATTGCCACCGCCTGAATTCCCGAACTACGATGCCGGAACGTGGGGACCGCCCGAGGCCGAACTGTTCATTGCACGTGACGGCCGTCGCTGGCGGCGCCCATAGACGCGTCTTTCGGGAGGTGCATCATGAACGCGCACCCACCACCAGTGATACCGGTCGACATCGAGGCGGTCGAACGGGAACTTGCGCGTCTCTGGCAGTCGGCACCGCTGGCCGATCGACGCAATGAACTGGCGCTCAGCCGGACGAGTGTTCTCACGCTCTTCGTCTACGCGCCGGACACCGAACGCGCTGCCTGGGCTCGCGACGTCATCGGGCGCTTGTCGACACAGCATCCCTCACGGGTCGTGCTTTTCATCGCCAATCGTGCCGGAGCACTCGAAGAGCCAGCAGTCAGCATTCAGTGCGACCTCGGAACGGCCGGTCGGTATGCCCCTTGTTACGAGCAGATCACGATCACCTTGCCGGACGCAGGAATCGAACTCCTACCGAGCCTCATCATGCCGCTGGCCTTACCCGACCTGCCGGCGTTCCTCTGGTGGCTCGGCCCGCTCCCGTGTCATGATCGTCGCTTCCCAGACGTCGCCCGGACGGTGGATCGCCTGATCTTTGATTCGCTGGAAAGTCCTCACCCGA
>BEID01000149.1 GCA_002898975.1 bacterium HR27
CGCCGGGACGGATCCCTTCCCAGAAGTGCTCGAATGTGTTGACGTCCAGGAACAGCGCCAGCGCGGGCGCAGCAGTCCGCTCGAGCAGGCGCGTCTGGAGCGCGCCGAGTCGCGCCGTCGCCCGCCAGTGGATCTGCCGCGGCGAGTCGCCCGGCTGGTAGGGACGGACACCCTGGATGCGGAGCGGATCGTCCAGGAGAGGACGGAGCGGCGCCGCATCGCCGAGCGGGCGCTCGGCCGGAAGGCCGAAGGAGTCGACCGGCCGGATCTCCGGGTAGACGAGCAGCGTCGTGCCCGGTTCCACATCGAGGCGGGCACGCGCCAGACCGAAGGGGTCGCCCGTGGTCAACTGCGCTGGGCCGAACCGAAAGACGCCGCGACGCACAGCCCGGCCGGTATAGCGGCGGACGACCCGTTCCGCAGCGCCGACCGCCAGCAGCGTGCGCAGCACTTTGCGCTCCGGCTTGGGTGAGGGGCCGAGCGGGACACTGGGCAAGGCGAGCGCAGCCGGCACTTCTTCGACGACCTCGACCCACGGGAGCGGCAAGGGCTTGGCGTTCTCGATCACGAGACTCAGCGTGACCGTCTCGCCGGGGAAGGCACGCGGTGGGTCGACGGCCCGCTGGTAGCGGACACCAGCAAACCCGAACCGCCGCCACAGGAGCGCAAGCGCCAGCACGGTCGCGACCGAAAAGGCGACGAGCGCCAGGACAGGCCGGCCGAGTGCGACACCGAGGAGGCCGAGGAGGAGCGCGGCGACCAGCGCCCCGGGTAGGATTTCCTCGCGCTCGAGCGGGACGACCGCCGGTGCACGCTCCATGGTCAGGAACCTTCGACGAGTTCCTCGACCGGAACCGGTACCTCCGCGAGCACAGCGCGGACGACGCTCTCGGCAGTCGTGCCGTGCAGGGTAGCTCGTGGCGCGAGAGCGAGCCGGTGGGCGAGCACCGGGACAGCGACCGCCTGCACGTCGTCGGGGAGGACGAAACCACGACCGTCGAGGAGCGCCCGCGCCTGGGCAGCCCGGGCCAGTGCGAGCGTGGCACGCGGGCTGGCACCGAGCTCGACCTCTTCCCGCTCGCGCGTGCGTCGCACCAGCGCGACGAGATAGTCGAGTGTCGCCTGGCCCAGGAAGACGCGTCGCGTCTCGGCGATCGCCGCGCTCAGTTCGGTCGGGCTGGTGACCGGCTCCAGCTCGACCAGCGGATCACCGGCCAGGAAGCGGCGGACGACGGCAGCCTCGTCGGCCGGTGCGGGATAACCGATGCTCAGGCGCATGGCGAACCGGTCGAGCTGTGCTTCGGGCAACGGGAACGTCCCCTCGAGTTCGATCGGATTCTGGGTCGCGACGACCAGGAACGGATCAGGCAGCCGGTACGTCTCGCGCTCGACCGTGACCTGGCGTTCTTACATCGCTTCCAGCAGGGCCGACTGGGTGCGCGGAGTCCCGCGGTTGATCTCGTCGGCGAGCACGACGTTGGCGAAGACCGGCCCGGGATGGAAGACGAAGGCGCCGCGACCCGGCTCGTAGACGAGCGAGCCGGTGACATCGGCTGGCAAGAGGTCGGGCGTGAACTGGATGCGCCGGAAGACACCGCCGATCGCCTGACAGAAGGAGCGGGCGAGCCGCGTCTTGCCGATACCGGGAACGTCCTCGACGAGCACGTGGCCGCCGGAGAGGACGGCAACGAGCAAGAGCTCGACGACGTCGCGTTTGCCGACGATCACTCGCTCGACAGCATCGCGGATGCGGTGCAGGAGCGCCTGCACGGCCTGCACGCGCTCGGGCGGGAGCGGTTCAGCTGGGGGACGAACGGGCACGGGCACCCGGAGTCTCCTCTCGCAAGAGCCGAGCAGCTTCGGAACGGACACCAGCGGACGAGTCGGTCGCCAGGACGTCTTCGAGAACGGGACGGGCACGCTCCTGGTCGATCGCCCAGAGCGCTGCCAGGGCAACGCGGCGCACCGGCACAGCTCCCTGACGCGCGACACGGGCAAGCGTCGCGAAAGCGCGGGGATCACCGATCCGACCGAGGGCGGTCACGATCGCTGCCTGGACGTCGATGTCACACGACCGCGCTTCGAGCGCGGCGAGCAACGCTGGCACTGCCGCACGCACGCGCCGTTGCCCGAGGATCCAGGCACAGGTCTGGGCGATATCTGGCCGTGGATGTCGAAGTCCCTCCATGAGGGCCCTCTCGTAGCGGTCGTCCGGTCGGTCGTCCATCGCTGACCCTTCCATCCTACACGGTCGGAGGTGCTCGGCGCTCGTGCGCCCCGGCTGCCGGTACGGTGCCGACCAGGCGGGCGATCGCACGCAGCCAGCTCGTCCGTTGGGCAGGTGTCAACGCGCCGCGGAACCGGTAGTCATGTGCCGCGATGAACGCAGCCAGGTCGTCGAGGAGCTGACGGAGGTCACTCCGCCAGCGCTCACCCGGAACGGTCTGGCAGGCATGACCGAGACACTGCTCCGCTGGAGCAGGCTGGGCGACAACGCGCTCGGCGGTACCGAGCCACTGCCAGAGTCGCCCGTCACCTGACGGTGCAGCTGAACAATCAGGGCAGTGCTCCGGGGGCTGGGAGAATACGGGCAACGCCCAGGGTCGCCGACCGAACGCGTGTGCCAGCTGGTCGTCCGGTGCCCACGTGGCGCACGCCGCCGTACAACGCGCCTCCCAGGTTCTGCGGAGGGCCGCGGGGAGCAATGGGAACAGTGCAGCGGCATGCGGTCGGCAGGGGAGGCCAGGTTGTGTGCGGAGCAAGAGGGGGTCGTGCCGGAGGAGCTCGGCCGCGCCCTGGAGGAGCGTCTGCTCGGCCTCAGCGAGCCACTGGCAGACCGGACAGGGGGCACGCGGGCGCAGCCAGTCGTCGAGCGCTGCCTGATCGGGGCAGGTGCGGTACGCGTCGCGCAGGAGCCGCTCGAGCAGGAGGGCGACCCCGAGGTGACTGTGGACCGCAGCACCGGCTGGAACGAGCGCCCAGGCGTGCTCCCAGCAGAAGCCACGCGAGGCAACCAGACGCGCAGCTGTGGCCGGGTCGTTGACCTGCTCCCAGAGCAACGCAGGGAGCAGTCGTCGCTCCTTCTCCTCGAGCAGGCGACAGAGAGGACAACCAGGGAGCGCGAACGCCTCGCGCAGCCGCGCCGCGAGCCAGCGATCGAGCGCAGGACGCGGTGCCTGCCTGGCGAGACGGCGGAAGAGTTCCAAGGCTCGCTGCTGGACTCCCTCGACCATCGTGTTCCCCAGAAGAGCGAAAGCCTCTGCCGACCGAGCGCGATCGACAGAGGCTATCAGCCGAAGACCGGCAGTTCGGTGGCACGCGCCACCGGGTGAGCCTCATCACCCTCGTGCGTTCAGTATAGCACCGGCCCGTCCCGCACGCTGCGACGCAGCGCGTTCTGCGCCCTGGGTGGGTGACCCCGTGCCGAGGATCAACGCGCCTCGCTGGCAGCTGGACTCTCCTCGACGAGGTGCGTCAGCCCGAGGAAACGGGCCGCATTGTCGCGCAGGATCTTCGGCCGCACCGTGTCCTTGATCGGCAACTCGGCGAACTCGCGGAGCCAGCGGTGCGGGGAGAGCATCGGGAAGTCGGAGCCGAAGAACACCTTGTCCTGGACGAGCGAGTTCGCGTACCGGATGACACTCTCCGGGATGTACTTGGGGGCCCAGCCGGAGAGATCCATGTAGACGTTCGGCTTGTGGCGCAGGATAGCCAGCTGCTCCTCGTGCCAGGGCCAGGCCGGGTGAGCCATGATGATCCGCAGCTCCGGGAAACGCGCGGCGATATCGTCGATGTAGGGGATGGGGCGACCGTACTCGAGCCGGATACCGGCACCGCCGGGCTGGCCGGCGCCGGCCATCGTCGTCCCGCTGTGGAAGAGCACGGCCAGGCCGAGCCGCGCGCAAGTCTCCCAGAGCGGGAAGAAGCGGGGGTCATTCGGCGCGAAGTCCTGGACAGCGGGGTGGAACTTGATGCCCTTGAGCCCGAGATCGGCGCACCGCTCGACCTCGCGGATGGCGGCCTTCCCTTTCCAGGGGTCGACCGAGCCGAAACCGATGAAGACGTCAGGGTGCTTGGCGACCCACTGCGCGACCTCTTCGTTGGACGCCTTGAGGCCGGTACGCGTCTCGTCGTCGATATCGAAGATGACGGCCATGCCGTTGAGTTCGCGGTACATATCGGCCATGGCATCGGGATGGTCGCTGAAGCCCTCGGCCGTGATCGGCACGTAGCGGTCACGCTCCCACACTTTGGCGTGGTCGCCGGTCCGCACGTGGACATGGATATCGATGATCTCGATCCGTCGTGGACTCGTCACTGTTTCGACCTCCTCGGATCGTCCCTCTGCTCCGTATCGAATCGCTCACCTTGCCTGCGCGAACAGGTCACTGGCGACAGTGCTCGCGCGCACCGTGGAACGACCAGTACGACAGTGGCCAGGCTCCGCGGTTACAGGCCCCGAGACGACTGGAACCAGGCTATCAGGCGATCGCTGGACCACAACCATCCTCGCGATCGAGAACAGGCAGCGGACAACCGGCACCACCGGGCACCCCTGCCGTGGCTTCACTTTAGCACGAACCTAACCGGGCACTCAACTACGATCGGGAGGACGACCGAACGAGCAATAGGAGCGAGCGGTGCAAGACCAGACACTGGATTCGCGTTCGGCCATGAAGAACAGAACGGGTTGACGGCACGAGAGGCCACAGCTATTTTATGCATGAACAAACTATGCCCGATCCGACCATTCTCGATCGTTCCCTGTGCGGAGACGAGAGGTCCGGGTACACGCTACGATCGATCGGTGAACGAAGCAGCGCCGAACGAGGCGGGAGGGACGCGCGGTATGAACCTCGATACACTGACCATTCGGCACGTACTTCTCCGGACACAATGCTACTTCCCGCGATCGGAGATCGTCGAGCGGGTCGACGAAGGACAGGTCCGCCGCTTCCGGTACGCGCAGCTCGCCGAGGAGGCGTTGCGCCTGGCAAACGCGCTCAAGCAGCTCGGCGTCAGCGAGGGTGACCGGGTGGCGACCCTCCTCTGGAACACCTGGCCGCATCTCGTCGCGTATCTCGCGATCCCCAATATCGGTGCAGTGATCCACACGCTCAATTTGCGCCTCC
>BEID01000150.1 GCA_002898975.1 bacterium HR27
AGCGGTTGGGGTCGTCATAACCGGGGAGGGTGAGGGCCGCGGCGGTGGCTGCAGCGGTGGGGGTGGGCTGCCGGCTGGGCGTCGCCGCACCGGGGGCTGGCGTCACCCGCGTTCCGCTGGTCGGCGTGGGAGGCGCCGCGGTCGGCGTGATTCCCTGGCGGCAACCGATCAGCGTACCGGCCGCGGCGACCGCGCCGGCCAGGAGGGCGCGGCGGCGCAGGCGGTGCTGGCTGGAGAAGAAGCGCAGCAGGGCATCGGTGCGGTCGGGCATGGCGACACCTCCTCCTGTCGGCACGGAGTCTGCTTGCCGTGCCAGTCTGGTGACGGACCGTTGGTTCGCGCGCTGCCTGCTACCGCGTCGGGAAGGGCAGCGCGATCGCGTCGCGCACCTTACCGGGCTCGCGGAAGCGGTCGAGCCGGATCTCCTCGGCCGGGAGCTCGCTGACCCGCTCGTCGAGGATCAGCTCGGCCATCTTCATGCCGAGTGCCGGACCCCACATCATGCCGTGCCCGCCAGCTGCCAGGACGTAGAAGCCGTGGCGCGGTTCGTCGATGATGGGGAGGTGGTCCGGCGTGTAGTCGATCGAGCCGGTCCAGGCGCGACCGAGCCGCAGCCCGCGCAGGGCCGGGATCGCAGCCTCCCAATCTGGCCGGAGCCGCTCGTAGTAGTCCCAGTCGAACTCGAGGAGAAACCGCTCGGTCGGGTCGGCTTGTTCCTCCGGGTTGCTCATGCCGAGCAGCACACCGTGCTCGTCCGGGCGGAGGTAGTAGCCCTTGGCCAACACGAAGAGCATCGGGAAAGCAGGCGGTAGGTCGGCCGGCCGCTCCGGGAAGCTGACGATCTGGTGACGGGCTGCTGACACCGGGACCTCGATGCCGAGGAGTTCGCCGATGCGGCGAGCACCGCGTGGCCCGGCCGCGTTGACCACCCGCTCCGCCTCGAAGGTGCCGCGCGAGGTGCGCACGCGGTACCCGCTGGACAGCGGTTCGATCTCCTCGACCGTGCACTCCTCGAAGAGCGCCACGCCAGCGCGCAGGACTGCATAGGTGATGTTGCGCGCGACGATGTGCGGGTAGACGAACCCGTCGTCCGGTGTATAGGTCGCGCCGAGGTAGCGGCTCCAGTCGACGAAGGGGAGCCGCTGGGCCAGCTCGTCCGGTTCCAGCCAGACGTTCTCGATTCCGCAGCGCTGGCGCAGTGCGACCAGTTCCTGGAAGGCTACCCGTTCCTCGGGTGTCGAGGCGACGACGTAATAGCCCACCTCGACGAAACCGCTGCCGAGCCCGAGCTCGCGTCCCAGCTCCTGGTAGAGCTGGCGCGACCACTTGCCGAGCTTGACGGCCGTCTCCGAGCCGCCTTGCTGGCGGACGATCCCGGCTGAACGGGTGGTGGCACCGAAACCGGCCCAGTAGCGCTCGCAGATGGCGATGCGCTGGACGCCGCGCTTGGCGAGGTGGTAGGCCGTCCAGAGACCGAGGTTCCCGCCGCCGACGATCAGGACGTCATAGGAGGGCATGCCGGAAAACTCCTTTCGCTACCGTTCCCGACCGACTCGTCCCTGCCTCACGACCTGCCGCCCTCACCCAGCTGCGCCAGCACCCAGTCGTTGAAGCGCCGGATGTGGGCTTCGATCGGTGCGAAGATGCCGCCTTCGGCGTAGGCGCGCGAGCGCATGCTGAGCTGGCAGCGCTCGCACATTGCCCAATCCTGACGGTTGACGAGGTCCCAGAACTCGACCGCGTCGCTGGGGTCGAAGCCGGGCGACTCGACCACCTCGGGCGCGAAGAGCCAGTCGCAGACGATGCGGGTGCGGTCGACCGCGAGCGGCTCCAGCCGGTGGATGAGGACGTAGTCCGGGTGGAGGTTGACGAAGACGTTCGGCAGGAGGACCAGGCCGTAGTAGGTCCGGTCGTCCTCTGGCCGGAGCCCCGGCAAGAGCGGGCGGGTGCGCTTGCCGGTGAGTGTCAGCGTTTCCACCCCCTCCGCGAAGGTCGCACCGACACCGTGCTGGTAGGCGTAACCGGCGCGGAAGCTCGGCACCAGCTGGCTGAGCTCGGGGTGGACGACAGCGCAGTGGTAGCACTCCATGAAGTTCTCGACGATGAGTTTCCAGTTCGCGGCCACGTCGTAGGTGACCGTCGCGCCGATCCGCAGCTCGCCGATGCCGTAGCGCGCGAAGATCGCCGGATCGCCGAGCCGTTCGACGACGCGGGGCAGGAGCTGCGACTCGACCGGCGGTGGGTCGTCTGCCAGCGTGACCCAGACCATCCCCTCCCAGATGGCTAGCCGGACGGGGAGCAGGCCGAACGCCTCCGGCGAGAAACCAGCCGCATCGCGCATGTTCGGCGCACCGATCAAGCGCCCGTCGAGCGCGTAGCTCCAGGCGTGGTAGGGGCACTGGATCACGCGCGATTCCAGTCGCCCACATGGCTCGGTGCACAACCGGGCACCGCGGTGGCGGCACGCGTTGAGGAAGGCGCGCAGCTGACCGTCCTGCCCGCGCACGACCAGGATCGGCTCGCCAGCGAGTTCGGTGGTGAGGTAGTCACCGGCCTGCGGGAGCGCCGCTGCCAGACCGACGCAGGTCCACAGCTGGGCGAAGATGCGTTCCTGCTCGCGCCGGTAGAGTTCCGGGCTGGCGTAAAAGCGACCGGGCAGGGTCGGAACGATCGGGGATGCCTGGACGTTCATCGACGGCTCCTCTCGCGGGTCACCGCACCGGTTTCGGTCAAGCCTGACGTGGAACTGATCGTTTCGGGTATGCTAACCATCGTATACCCCGAGGATCAGCCGGTCGCAATACGTCGGGCGTCGAACGTCTGCGTAGCGGATTCAGACAACTGTATGAGACCGATCGACAGCTGGCGAGGTGGAACGATGCCGATCACGGTGCGGGAACTACTCGAGCGGCCCGACCTCAAGACGCGCCTGATCGCGGGCGCCGGTGGGATCGATCGCGTCGTCACCTGGGCGCACGTTTGCGAGCTGGAGGATCCGACCGCCTGGCTCTGCGGGGGCGAGCTGGTCATGACCGTCGGGATCGGGCTGCCGCGCGATCCAGCCGGGCAGGTCGCCTACGTGGAGCGCTTGGCGCGCGCGCAACTAGCTGGCCTGATGATCTGCGAGGGGATGAAGGCGCCACCGCTCGCACCGGAGATGCTGGCTGCTGCCGATCGGCTGGCGCTACCGGTGATGCTGACCGCCTACGAGGTACCGTTCGTCGCCGTCTCCCGGGTCGTCGCCGATGCCAACCTCGAGCAGGAACACCGGAGACTCCGCCAGGCTGTGCAGGTGTACGACGTGGCGCGCCTCGTCGTGCACGGCGCGCTGGACGAGACCGAGCTGATCGGTCGCCTGGAGCGGATCGTCGGTGCCCGCCTGGTCGTGGTCGACCCGGTGGCGGGTCGTGTCGCCATACCGAAGAGCCGGACCGGTGACGAGTCGGTGATCGAGCCGGTGCGCCAGGTCGTCGAGCGGTATCCCGCTGGGCAGTTGCCGGCCGTGCTGCAGGTCAGCGAGGCAGGCGCCGGCACGGTGGCGCTAGCCGTGCCGACGCACCGGCCGATGTTCCTCGTCGTCGTCCCACAGCGCTCCCCGGTGCCGCGTGACATCGTGACGCTCCGGCACGTGGCGACGGTGCTCGCACTCGCGCTGGAGCGCGAGCGTGCCGAACGGGAGCGGCAGTACCGCTTCGGGAGCGAGCTGTTCGCCCAGCTGGCCGATGGGCGTTTGCCGAGCGAGCTCGCGCTGGAGCTGCTCCGACGCGAGCACCGATTTCCCGAGCCGCCCTACATCGTCGCAGCAGTACGGACGACCGACCGCGCCGTATCGGAACTCCAGGACACGCTGGCGGCGCTCGCGACGCCCCATGTCGCACTGCGCCGGGACGGGCTCGTCTACTTGCTCCTGCCCGCGGCGGCGTTGACTGGACTCGAACGAGCGGTGGTGGCGGGTATCGGCGTCAGCCAGCCAGTGCGGACACTGGCGCGTGTGCCGGAAGCGATGGTCGAGGCGCGCTGGGCGCTCGAGCGCCTCGCGGACGGGCAGCGGGTGGCGCACTTCGGCGAGGGAGTGCTGGGCGCTGCACACTGGCCGCTCAGCGTGGAGGCAGCCCGCGAGCTGGTTGACCGGGTGCTCGGCCCGCTCGAGACGCACGATGCGCGACACGGAACCGAACTGCTACGGACGCTCGCGACCTTCCTGGCGCACGATGGGTCATGGAGCGCGACTGCCCGGGCACTCGGTATTCACCGGCAGACGCTCGTCTACCGGGTGCGGCGGATCGAGCAGCTGACCGGCTGCCGGGTCGATCGAGTGAGCGAGCTGGCCACGCTCTACCTGGCGCTGGAGGCGGCGCGGGCGCTCGGTCGCATCGCACCAGCCGAGCCGGCTGATCCTGTACTGCCTGGTACGCGGAGGGCTGCAGCCGGACGTCGGAGCGGCGTGGGCTGAGGCGCCCGTACTGCCGGTCCTCGCAGGCCGGATGGCTCAAGCACGCCTGCCCCGAAGGGTCGCGCACGCGTGACCCCGACACAGCGGCAACGGTGGGGTATCGGTGACCGTGTCCAACACCAACGATCGATCCCGGTCGGTGCAACGTCTGCCCCGTGTAGGGGCGAGGCGTGCCTCGCCCAGCCGCGCTGGACAGCGCGGCAATCGACATCGGTAGTCGTGCCCAGCGTCGCGGGGTGCATCGCGGCAACACGAGGATGGTGCTGGCGCGACAGCGCCAGCGGGTCGGGCACGCCCGACCCCTACACACGAAACGGCAGGCGTCTGCGGACGACGGTGGCCTGTGACCGATCACAGCCGGCACATCGTTCCCGCCCTGTAGGGGCGAGGCGTGCCTCGCCCAGCCGCACCGCAAGCGCGGCAGCGGTCACGCAGCGGCCTGCCGGCCATGCGTGCACCGCGGCGGGCCGCCGCGGGATTGCCGGCCCTGTCGGGCCGGTCGGGTCAGGCGCGCCTGACCCCTACAGGGGAGACGGCGCGTGTCTGAGGGCGACGGTGGCCTGTGATCGATCACGGTCGGCACATCATCCCCGTCCCTGTAGGGGCGAGGCGTGCCTCGCCGAGCCGCGCCGCAGGCGCGGTACACAGACGCATGATTGC
>BEID01000151.1 GCA_002898975.1 bacterium HR27
GGGATCGGTTGGTTGGCTGTGTACGCGACACTGGTGCTCACGGTCGTGCGAGGGCTACCGGTGCTGGTCGATGCCTGGCCGTACTTCGGATGGCGCACGGAGCCGGTTGGGGATGCGGTATCGGACTCTTCGGCGCGATGAGTAGACGTTCACGGTTCGTTCTGCTTGTCGGTCACGGGCTGGTCTCGTGCGGCCAGCTGCTTGCTGACCTGGCCGGTACTGCTGCCTACTGGTTCTTTCCGCGCTACCGACGAGCGTTGGCGAGCAATCTGGCTCGGGTTCTGGGGAAGCCAGCCGATGCACCAGTAGTTCGTCGGGCGGTGGAGCAGGCGTTTCGCGCGAGCGCCCGGAATTTTCTCGCGCTGGCCTGGTTGCGGGTTGCCGGACGCTTCTGGTCACCGCCACTGGAGATCACGGGAGTGGAAGGTCTGTCCGCTGACACTGGCGGACCGGTCGTCGTCGTTTCGGCCCATCTCGGTCCATTCGATGTCGTCGCTGCGCTCCTCGGGCGACGTGGCCGGGCGTTCCTCGTGGTTGCCGAGCCGATGCGTCCAGGCTGGTTGGATCGTGCGGTGCGCTGGTTACGCGGACACCGCGGTGTGACGCTGGTGCCACCGTCTCCGGCCGGTCTGCGGAGGGTGGTCCGGGCGCTCCAGGCCGGGGTCCCGGTTGTGTTCCTCCTCGATCGGAGGAGTCAGCGGAATGGCCGTTGCGTTCGCTTCTTCGGTAAACCGGTTACCCTTTCCGACGTCCCTGTCCGTTTGGCTCGCCGCTTCGGGTGCCCGCTGGTTTTCGCCTTCACTGTCCGCGAACGACATGGCTATCGTCTCCGATTCGAGGAGCTGATCCGGCCGGGCCATGCGCAGGACGCGCCCTCGGACGAGTTCGAGCAACTCGTTGCCAGGCTCGAGCGGGCGATCCGCTCGGCTCCGGATCAGTGGCTGGTTTTTCGTCCGCTCTGGTCCACTGAGGCGACCGCCTGACGGGACTTCCGCGGTGCATGGCGCGGGCGCGCGACCGGCTCGGCCCAGAGGTCGTACGGCTCGGCGTGCACGACGCGTACCGGTACGATTTCGCCGATCGGTAGTCGCCCCGGGACGAAGACGAGCCCATCGACCTCCGGTGCATGTCGCGGAGCACGGCCAGCCGCGATCGGTCGCCGCCGGCCTCGCTCGTCTTCCAGTTCGCCGTGCCCTTCGATCAGGACCGGCAATACCTGACCGACGAGGGCACGGTTCTTCTGGAGCGAGATGTGCTGCTGCAATTCCATGAGCCGGGCACGGCGCTCCTCGGCCACCTCGGCAGGCACAGGTGCACTGAGTCGGACACTCGGCGTCGGCGATTCCGGCGAGTAGACGAAGACGCCGACATGATCGAATTGCATTTCGGCAACGAAGTCGTACAGACGGCGGAACTGTTCCTCGGTTTCGCCAGGAAAACCGACGATGAACGTCGTACGGAGCGTGACATTGGGGATACGATCGCGCGCGTAGGCGATGAGGCGACGATAGAAGTTCGGATCGCTCGGGCGTGCCATCGCCCGGAGGACGGTAGGATCGGCGTGCTGGAGCGGGATATCGAGATAGGGAACGCACTGCGGGAGCTCAGCCATGGTGTCGATGAGCCGGAACAGGAGCGGAGTGGGATAGAGATACAGCAAGCGCAGCCATGGCAGTTCGGGAACCTGTTCGGCGATCAGGCGGAGGAGTCCCGGAAGCCCATCGCGGATGCCGAGATCGGCACCGTAACGAATGGTGTCCTGGGCGACCAGGACAACTTCCTTGGTACCGGCGTCGACGAGCTCGCGGATCTCGCGAACGATGTCGGACGGTCGCTTGCTCACCTGGTTGCCTTTGATCAACGGAATCGCGCAGAACGAGCAGCGGTGGTCGCAACCGTCGGCGATCTTGACGTAGGCGCTCGGTCGGGCCGTCGGCAGCCGATGGAAGCTCGGGAAAGCTGCTTCGTCGGTCCGCACGCTCGCGATAGGGAGACCGAGCAGCTCAGCGACGACCGAGTCGATGCGTGTCCACTCGCGGGTGGAGAGCAGCGCGTCGACACCTTCCGGCACTTCCTGCCGGTGTTCGTCGAGACTGACCATGCAGCCGGCAGCGATGACGATCTGATCCGGGCGACGCTTGGCTAGGAGCCGCTCGATGGCTGCGCGGGACTCCGCGCGAGCGGCAGCCAGGAAGCCGCAGGTGTTCACGATCAGCACGCGTGCTCTGCGTGGATCGTCGGTCGGCTCGAGTCCCTGGGCGATCAGTCGTTGTGCCATTCCCTCTGAGTCGACCTGATTCTTGGAACACCCGAGCGTCACGATGTGAAAACGAATCGGTTGCGTCATTCTCGCTCCTCGCGCCTCCGCTTCGATTGTCCGAGCAAGTATGCCCGGATCGGTCGGAGATGTCCCAGTCGGTGCCGCCTGGTCAGGGTACAACGATGGAGGGGCGAGTAGTACAGGGAGCGTGTGCGGATCGCCTCTCAGTTGGGGCCTCCGCGTTGTCGGAAGAAAGGTGGTTGTGCTACACTGTTCGATGCGCCGGTCAGGTGGCGCGGGGCTGTAGCTCAGTGGGAGAGCACAACGCTGGCAGCGTTGGGGTCAGGGGTTCGAGTCCCCTCAGCTCCACTGCGTTTCCATACCGGTCCACCGCGAGGGTGCGACCGGTTCTCGTCATGTGAAGGTAGCGAGCGGCGAAGGGGAGCAGTAGCGGATCCTGACCGCTCAGCGAGCCGGGGGCGGTGTAAGCCCGGCCGGATCGGGGCCGTGAACTCGCCCTGGAGCTGCGCGGGCGAAGCGGCAGTAGCCCGCGCCGGGTCGTGCCCGTTAGCGCACGATCGAGGTGGGTGTCGCGCTGTCGACGCCAAGGAGGGTGGTACCGCGGGTCGGCCCGTCCCTTCGTGGACGGGCCGTTGTGCGTTGGAGCTTGATTCGGCAGGAGGGCACAGCGATGACGACCACGCAGCAGGAGCGCAGGACGGAGCGCTACGAGCCGCAGATCATCGAGCCGAAGTGGCAGAAGGTTTGGGAAGAGACCGGTATCTACCTCAATGTCCAAGAAGATCCAACCAAGCCGAAATGGTATCACCTCGTGATGTTCCCGTATCCGTCAGGTAACCTGCATATCGGTCACTGGTTTTCCTACGCGCCAGCTGATGCAGCGGCTCGATACAAGCGGATGCGCGGGTATAACGTGCTGTTCCCCTTCGGCTTCGACGCATTCGGGCTGCCCGCCGAAAACGCTGCCATCAAGCACGGTATCCATCCCCGTGTCTGGACCATGCAGAACATCGCCCACATGAAGAAGCAGCTCCGCTCGATGGGGGCGATGTTCGATTGGTCGAAGGAGATCATTACCTGTCTCCCGGAATACTACCGCTGGAACCAGTGGTTCTTCCTGCAGTTCTACAAGCGCGGGCTCGCCTACCGGGCAAAGGCGCCGGTCTGGTGGTGCCCGACCTGTCAGACAGTGCTGGCGAACGAGCAGGTTATCGATGGCCGCTGTGAGCGGTGCAGTACCGAGGTGTATCGACGCGATCTGGAGCAGTGGTTCCTGCGTATCACAGCATATGCCGAGGAGTTACTGAACTTCGACGGGATCGAGTGGCCGGAACGCGTCATCACGATGCAGCGAAATTGGATCGGCCGCTCGGAAGGTGCGCGGATCATCTTCCGGAGCGAGCAAGGTGACCCGATCGAGGTGTTCACGACGCGCCCGGATACGCTCTGGGGCGCGACCTTCATGGTGCTGGCTCCGGAACACCCGCTTGTCGAAAAGCTCACAGCACCCGAACGAAGGGCTGAGGTCGAGGCATACATCGACCAGGCGCGGCGGCGGAGCGACATCGAGCGGACGTCGACCGAGCGCGAAAAGACGGGTGTCTTCATCGGCGCGTACGCGATCAATCCAGTGAACGGGCAGCGCATCCCGATCTGGATTGCCGACTACGTGCTGCTGCACTACGGGACCGGTGCCATCATGGCGGTGCCGGCGCACGATCAACGCGACTTCGAGTTCGCACGGCAGTTCGGCCTTCCGATCGTTGTCGTCATCCAGCCGCCCGATCGCACGCTCGATCCGGCCACCATGGACGCGGCCTACGATGGCGACGGTGTTATGGTCAACTCCGGCCCCTTCGATGGGACGCCGACGGCGGGCGGTGAGGCGATCCGTAAGGTGATCGATTGGCTGGAGGAGCAGGGGATCAGTCGCCGCGAGGTCACGTACCGGCTGCGCGATTGGCTCATTTCGCGCCAGCGGTACTGGGGCACGCCGATTCCGATTCTCTACTGCGACCGCTGTGGCATCGTTCCTGTTCCGGAGGATCAGCTGCCGGTGCTGCTTCCCGAGGACGCCGAGTTCATGCCGACCGGTCAGTCACCGCTCATCACGCACGAGGCGTTCGTCAATACCAGTTGCCCGCAGTGCGGAGGACCGGCACGGCGCGAGACCGATACCATGGACACGTTCGTCGACTCGTCCTGGTACTGGTATCGCTACCTGAGTCCACACGAGAGCGACCGCCCCTTCGATCCGGAGAAGGTGGCCTTTTGGACGCCGGTCGACCAGTACACCGGCGGAATCGAGCATGCCATCCTGCACCTCTTGTACAGCCGGTTCTGGACGAAGGCTCTAGCCGATCTGGGGCTGGTGAATCACCGGGAGCCGTTCCTGCGCTTGTTCAACCATGGTGTCATCCTGGGTGAGGACGGCGAGAAGATGTCGAAGAGCCGGGGGAACGTCGTCGATCCCGACGATCTCGTTGCCCGGCTCGGCGCGGATACGGTGCGACTCTACCTTATGTTCATCGGGCCGTGGAGCCAGGGTGGGCCGTGGAGCTCCCGCGGTGTGGCCGGCGTGCAGCGCTTCCTGCAGCGGGTGTGGTCGCTGGTGAACGAGACGCTGGACGTGCCGGTCGATCTCGAGGACGATGATCGAGCACGCGCCTTGCGCCGTCTGGTGCATCGAACGATCAAACAGGTCACGGACGACTTCGAGACGTTCAGTTTCAACACCGCGATAGCTCGCATGATGGAGCTGGTGAACGAACTCGCGCGTCTGCGCGAGACGCCGGTCGTCCGGATGCCGGTGTGGCGCGA
>BEID01000152.1 GCA_002898975.1 bacterium HR27
GGGTACATCCGGAGGGGCGCCGACTTGGCCAGCGGTTCGCGGTTGATCTCGAGGTCGAGCTGGACCTCGCACCGGCGGCGTTGCGTGATGCGCTCGAGGAGACGGTCAATTACCGGGCGCTGTACCAGACCGTGCGGCGTATCGTGGAAGGTGAGCCACGGCACCTTCTCGAAGCCGTCGCGGCGGACATCGTGCGCGCGATCTTCGCTGAGTATCCACGCGTCGATGCCGTGCGGGTGCGTCTCTGGAAACTGATGCCGCCGATCGCTGGCGCTGCGCTCGGTCGTGTCGGCGTCGAACTCCGGCGCACGCGGCAGGATATCGAAAACGGAGAAGGAGGCGGAGTGCGATGACCGGGACAGTCAGCGCGGTGCCACGAGTCGACTACCCGCCGTTCGACCGGTGGCCCTGGGGACGGCGGACGTTCGTGATGGGCATCATCAACGTCACGCCAGACTCGTTCAGCGGCGATAGCTTGCTCGGGCAGCTGGACGAGGTCGTCCGTCGTGCGCGCGCAATGGTCGAAGCTGGTGCCGATATTCTCGATGTCGGGGGTGAATCGACCCGCCCTGGCCATGTGCCCGTACCAGCTGAAGAGGAGTTGCAGCGAGTCATTCCGGCGATCCGGGCGATCCGCGCGGCGTTGCCGGACGTGCCGATTTCGATCGATACCAACAAGGCGGTGGTGGCCGAGGCCGCGCTGGCTGCAGGCGCGACGATGATCAACGATGTCCGCGGACTGGCTGGCGACCCGGACATGCCCGCTGTCGCGGCACGGGCTGGGGTACCGGTCGTGATCATGCACGACCTGCTGATCGAGCGGGCCGAGGATCTCATCCCACGGCTCCTGCGCGACCTCGCGCAACGGATCGAGCGGGCCCTGGCCGCCGGCGTCGCGTGGGAGCGCATCATCATCGACCCTGGTTTTGGTTTCGGCAAGGAACCGGAGTTGAATCTGCTCATGCTGCGGCGCTTGCGCGACCTCACGGTGTTCGGGCGGCCGATTCTGGTCGGAACGTCGCGCAAGCGCACGATCGGCTACGTCCTCGGTACCCCGCCCGATGAACGGCTGGAGGGGACCGCGGCGACGGTTGCGATTTCCATCGCGAACGGCGCGGACATCGTGCGCGTCCACGACGTGAAAGAGATGGTGCGGGTGGCCCGGATGACTGATGCGATCGTGCGGGGCACGTGGTGATCGCGTATATCAGCCTCGGCAGTAACCTCGGCGAGCGGCAGGCCACATTGCGCCAGGCGGTCCGGCGTCTTGGCACGTACGGGCGAGTGGTCGCGGTTTCCTCGCTCTATGAGACGGAGCCGGTCGGGTATCGCGACCAACCGTGGTTCCTGAATGCGGTCGTAGCGTTGGAGACGACCCTCGGCCCACGCGAGCTGTTGGCGGCACTCCTCGCGATCGAGCGCGATTTCGGGCGTGAACGAACGTTCCGCAATGCGCCGCGCACGCTCGATCTCGACCTCCTCCTGTACGATGGGCTCGTCGAGCAGTCGGAGGACCTCTCGATTCCCCACCCACGCCTGCACGAACGTTCCTTCGTGCTGGTACCGCTGGCCGAGATCGCCCCGGAATTGAGCCATCCGCTCTTCGCTGTTCCGGTGCGTGTCCTGCTCGAGCGTCTCGGCGATCGTGCGACCGAGGTGCGGCGTGTCGCCGGGCCGGAGTGGGTGAGCGAGGGCGCGTAGGCATGATCACGGGCAGCCCTGCGAGCAGTATTCTGGCCATCGACATCGGGAGCTCGTCGGCACGTGCCGCCCTGTTCGACGAGGGTGGGAATCCGGTCGAAGGAACGTTGTGTCGCGTCACCTACCGGCTCGACACCGGGTCTGACGGACGGGCCGAATTCGACCCGGAGCAGCTCGCTGATCGCATCGACGCCCTGCTCGATCGCGTCCATCAGGCGGCTGCGGCACCGGTTCGGGCTGTCGGTGTCAGCTGCTTTTGGCACAGCTTGCTCGGACTGGATGCGAGCGGTCGGCCAACCACGCGCGTATCGATGTGGGCTGATACCCGGGCGCGCGAGACGACGCAGCGGTTACGCGAGCGGCTGGATGCGATGGCTCACCACCAGCGTACGGGAGCGTATCTCCATCCCAGCTACCCGGTCGCACGGTATGCCTGGCTGGTCGAACGTTTCCCCGAGCTTCGCAACGTGGTACGACACTGGTGCGCCTTCCCCGACTATCTTTTCGCCCGCTGGACCGGAGCGTACCGTACGTCGGTCTCGATGGCGTCGGGGACCGGGCTGTTCGACACCTGGCATCTCCGCTGGGACGACGAAACGTGCGCTGCTGTCGGACTCGATCCGCAGCTGTTGCCGGAGATCGGTGATGGCGAGGCAGAGCTGGTGTCTCGGTACGCTGCACGCTGGCCGCGGTTCGCCGCTGCCGTCTGGTATCCCGCCTGGGGCGATGGGGCGTGCAGCAACGTCGGAAGCGGTGCGATCGGATCGGACCGTGCGACCATCATGATCGGTACCTCGTCGGCGATCCGCACGCTCTGGCGCGGTGAACCGCTCGTCGTACCCTGGGGTTTGTGGCTCTACCGGTTAGATCGGGAGCTCGTCCTCGCTGGCGGCGCGCTCAGCGAGGGCGGAGACCTGATCGACTGGATCCGGCAGCGTTTCGTTCTCCCGGCTGAGCCATCGCTCTGGGAACAGGTGCGAGCGCTGCAGCCCGGCTCGACGGGCTTGCTCTGGCTGCCGACGATCGCGGGGGAACGGAGCCCAGGATGGCCGGTCGATGCGCGTGCTGCGCTGGTCGGCCTCCGGCTGAGCCACGACGGCGTCGCGGTGCTGCGCGCTGCGCTGGAGGCAGTCGCTTGCCGGATCGCCGACGTGGTCGACCTGCTGCTCGCGGTGCGTCCGGAGGTCGAGGTGTTCATCGGCAGCGGCAACGGCCTGCTGGGTGTCCCAGGCTGGACGCAAATCGTGGCAGACGCGATCGGCCGGCCGCTGGTGCTGGCAACCGATCCCGAGGCGTCGCTGCGCGGTGCTGCACTGGTGGCGTCAGCACGGCTGCGCGGGGTCCCGCTCGAGCAGCTGGCCCGGTCAGACGTCAGGTCGTGGGCACGTGTGACGCCCGTTGCCGGTGCAACGGTGGTGTACCGGCAGCTGCGCGAAGCGATACAGTCGTTGCGTACGGCACTCGAACCACGTCGTTGACGAGGGGGAAGGAGTGCAAGCGGGATGGAACGGCAGGGTCGGGTCGTTGCCGTCTGTTCGAGCCCACAAGGCGGGGTGCCGAAGTACCGGCGGCTCGAGATCGTCGTGGGTCCGGACGGCGTGATCGGTGACTACCACGCAGGGCCGTACAACCGGCACAAGAAGCGCGGCGAGCCGGAACCGAATACCCGGCAGCTGACGATCGTCGCCCAGGAAGTACTGGACGACGTCAACGAGGAACTCGGTATACGACTAGAGCCGGGCTTCCTGGGCGAGAATCTCACCGTCGTCGGACTGGGTGACCTGAGCGATCTCGAACCCGGCGATCTCCTGATCGCCGGAACCGTCGTGCTCGAGGTCACCGCGCAGAACAAGCCGTGCAGTACGGTGGCGGTCTATCACTCGCAGCTCGTCAAGCTACTGCACGGCCGGCGCGGGGTCTGTGCGATCGTTCGTCAGCCCGGTGTCATCCGACCGGGAGATCGGGTATCGGTCCAGCGCCGTGGGCGTTAGCCATTGGCTGCTCGCGACTCGGTATTCTGCCACGGGAGCCGCTCACCAGCCTCACGGAGGGCGCGGACCTTCCGTCGCTGGGCGCGATCCAGCTTCATGAGGAGATGCAGGAGTTCCTCCTGCTCCTCGAGCGTGAGGCCAGCGAACTGCTGGATATGCAGCTGTTCCTGCTTGGGCAGCAGCTTCTCGCAGTATTCCTGCCCCTTCTCGGTCAGGTACAGCCGTTTGGCGCGCCCTTCGGGCACCCGCTGGATCAGCCCCTGCCGCTCCATCCGCTGGAGGAGCTGGGTGACGTTCCCCGGGGTCACCAGCATGCGCTCGGCGAGTTCCTGCTGGGTGATGCCCGGGCACTTGCCGATGTGAAAGATGACGTCGAGCTGGGCGAATGTGAGCCCGTGCTCGTAGGCGTGCGCGGCCGACTCCCGCTCGGTGCGGTAGGCGATCCGCATGAGATAGATCCAGGCCCGTACCGCCGGATGTCGCGTCCGCGTCGGGATCGGTGAGCAAGGATTCTGCTTCTTCTCCATCTCCTCTATCCCACTTGTCAGAACCGTGAAATCACTGCTGAACCTATTCTACCGTGTGCGCTGTTCCTGCGGAAGACTGCTGGCATTGCTTTGCTTTCCTCGGTCAGCGCACCGCTCCCAGGCGAGCGCCCGTTCCTCCGGGGAGGATTGTACGATCCTCGTTTCGGGCACGCAGCAGGCGTGCCCGGGGCGATCGAAGCTGGAGAGAGCCGCTCGCCAGCCACGTGCACATAGCCGGTAGTCCGTGTGGTGTTGTGAGCCGTCGAGCGCGGATCGTCAAACGGTACACTCGATTGGTACGGACATACGGAAGGACTGGACCATGACGGATCTCATACTCTCCGGTATCCATCACATCACAGCGGTTACCGCGCGTGCGCCGGAAAACCTGCGGTTCTAAACGAGGGTGCTCGGCATGCGGCTCGTCAAGAAGACAGTCAACCAGGACGACGTCTCAGCCTATCACCTGTTCTATGCTGATCGCGTCGGCACGCCGGGAACCGAGGTGACCTTCTTCGACTGGCCGCATCTCCCGCCCAATCAGCCAGGGCACGGTGAGATCGCCCGGATGGCCTTGCGCGTCGGTGGTCGTCAAGCGCTCGATTGGTGGGTGGAGTGGCTCGACCGTCACGGTGTACCGGGCATCGAGCGTGGGAGCTATGCTGGGCACGAGGCGGTCTTCTTCACCGATTTCGAGGGACAACGACTCGCGCTCGTCGACGACGGTGGTGTACCCGGCGGGGTGCCGTGGGAACGCTCACCCGTGCCGCCGGAATATCAGGTCAAGGGCATCTTCGCGGTGACGCTCGTCGTGCGCGCTCTCGAACCGACTGCTCGCGTACTCGTCG
>BEID01000153.1 GCA_002898975.1 bacterium HR27
CCGATCTGTCAAGCGAATGCGGTGATCGGGTGCGCGCAGTACCTCGCCGTCCTCGACAAGCTTGCCGAGCGATGCGAGATGCCGCACGAAGAGGTCGAAGGGGCGCTGGGGGAGACCTAATCGACTGCGTGCCATTTCCCGCGGGAGGCCGCGCCGGAGCGGATACCGCTGATGGTACTCGGCGAGCGCTGCCAGCAGCTGCGCTTCGAGTCGCTGGGCCGTTTCTCGGCTCACCACGACCGTGTGCGAGGCGAGTGCTTCGCCGGTCGTATCGAGAGTGAGCGCGCGACCGCTGCTGAGCAACCGGAACCACGCCTCAGTCGCGACCGTGCGGTCGAGGTTGGATCGCTGGAGAAGGTCTCGCCATTCGAGGGCCTGGTTCCCGAGCGTCTGGAGCAGGATCGCTTCGGGGTCACCGGAGGCGAGGGCTTCGAGCACCCGGATGACCTCCACCCGGAAGCGCCGATGTCGGCGCGGATGGGGCTCCACGACGATACCACCGGCCAGCGTCGCGCTCGGCGACGGGCGACGCAGGATGAAACGATCACCACGGACAGCGACCACCGGTTGTTGGAGGCGCAGTTGCACCCACCCGCTCTGCCCGGGCTCCAGTCGCTCGGCATCCAGCAAGCTCACGCGAGCGAGAGTTTCGCTGGTGCCGATGAAGAAATCGACCTCGTCGTTCTGCTCCAGCGCCGTCGGAGCGTCTGCGAGCATCCGGAGTTTCACATCGAGGAGCGTGGTCGGTTCCAGCCAGCCTGGCACGGTCAGGACATCGCCGCGCTCGAGGTCCTCGACGTCGACACCCGTCAAATTGACAGCCGTGCGGGACCCTGGCAGGGCGCGCTCGACTTTGGTCCGATGGCTCTGGAGACCGCGGATACGCGCGCGCAGGCGGCGGGGCAGGATCTCAACTTCCTGGCCGACTTCGAGTGGACCATCGCGCAGCGTCCCGGTGACGATCGTTCCGAAACCGGGCATCGTGAAGACGCGGTCGATCGCCAGACGCGGTCGTCCTGCTGCTTGGTGGGAAGGAACGGCATCGAGCAGCGTGTCGATCGCTGCAACGAGTTCCGGTAGACCTTCGCCCGTCACGGCTGAGACAGGCATGATCTGGGCACCTTCCAAGGTTGTGCCACGGAGCAGTTCTTCGACCTCAACGGTGACGAGGTCGAGCCAGTCCGCATCCACGAGGTCACGCTTGGTCAGCACCACGATCCCATGGCGGATGTCCAGGAGGTCGAGAATGGCCAGGTGTTCCCGGGTTTGGGGCATCGGCCCCTCGTCGGCCGCCACGATCAGAAGAGCCGCGTCGAACCCGCCGACGCCGGCGAGCATGTTCTTGATGAATCGCTCGTGACCGGGGACGTCGACGATACTCAGCCGCCGACCACTCGGCAGGGTCATCCAGGCGAAGCCGAGGTCGATGGTCATCTCGCGCTCTTTTTCTTCCCGCAGCCGATCGGGATCGATGCCGGTGAGTGCTTTCACCAGCGTCGACTTCCCGTGGTCGACGTGACCGGCGGTACCGATGACGTAGGTCTGGCGGCTCATCGCTGACTCGACCTCTCCACTGCCGCGTTTCCGTCGTTTAGTGTAACCGTTCGTCTGCACAAGGAGCGGTACAGGAGGGCAGAGTGACGGCAGAGGTCAGGATTGCACGGAACCGGCGCTGCTCCGCCCTGGATGCGCACGCCGAGCCAGCAGCGCGCGTGCCACCGGGCAGTATCGTCGAGTTCGAGACGAGCGACGAACCGTACGAGCAACTCGCGCGCGGCATTTCGCTCGAGCAGCTGCCGATCGAACAGTTCAACCAGGTGACAGGGCCGCTCGCCGTGGAAGGCGCTGTACCAGGCGACACGCTGCGTGTGGATATCCTTGGACATCCGCATCGAGCGAGCCTGGCTCGTCTTCCTCCGCGCGTTCGGCCCGCTCGGCCGTTGGCTTCCGGAGACGTTCGGCCGGGAACTCCCGATCGAGGGGCAGACGCTCGTCGTCTCTCCGCGCATGCGTCTCCCATTGCAGCCGAGTATCGGCTGCATCGGGCTGGCACCGAAGCACGGGCGCAGCTCGACCTTCCGCCCGGTCTGGCCGTGGGGTGGGAATCTCGATCTCCCCGAGCTGCGACCGGGCAGCACGATCTGGTTGCCGGTTCAACGACCGGAGGCTTTTCTCTTCATCGGCGACGTCCATGCGGCGATCGGCGCTGGCGAACCGGCCCATGTCGGTATCGAGGCGACGGCGCGTGTCCGGGTGCGAGTCGATCGGGTCACCGGGCTGCGGTGTCCGGCACCACGTCTCAGAACGGAGCACGAGCTGATCTTCGTCGGCATCGGCGAGACGATCGCGACTGCCCAACGGCAGGCACTGGAGCACGCGATAGCGGCGCTGCGGGATGAATACGGCTTCACCCCGCCGGAGGCGTACGCATGTGCCTGTGCCTGCCTCTCGTACCGGTTCGGTGGCCCGGCTGGTCCGGTCGTGCTCGCTGCGCTTCCGCTCGCCGTCCTCGGTCAGTGCTCGGGAACCGGGACACCGAGTTGAACCGCCAGCTCCGTGGGATCGGTGACCGGTCGCTGGCAGACGAACTGGCGGCAGACGTAGGCGGTCGGCATGCCGTCTAGCGCAGTGCGATCAGCGAGTTGCGGGACGATCGTCGTTGCCAGGTCATCCTCGGGCCGGCGCAGTGCAACGACGCGGTTCGGCAGGTACGCGCTGAAGACGACCCGGAGAAGCGCTCGCGTGCGCGCGTCCGCCGGATCGCCGACGATGGCGATCTCGAACGGTTGTCCGAGCGCGAAGTCCATCGCGACGAGGAGTTGCCCGCAGGCGATCGGGTGCTCGACGGCGATCTGTGCGTAGCGTTCGAGGACGCGGGTTGCGTGATCGAGATACTGTCGCTCGCCGAGCAAGGTGCCGAGCCGGAGCAGGGCCTCGGCTGCGGCGCCGTTGCCGCTCGGCGTGCCCTGGTCGACGAAGGTCTTGGGGCGGACGATCAAGCGTTCGCCGTCGACTGGTGTGTCGTAGAAATCGCCGGCCTCCGGGTCGAGGAAGCGATCGAGCACCGCATCGGCGAGTTTCCGTGCCCAGGCAACCCAGCTTGGGTCGAACGTCGCTTCGTAGAGCGAGAGGAGGCCGTTCATGAGATCGGCATAGTCGTCGAGGAACCCTGGGAATCGTGCTTCCCCGTCTTCCCAGACGTGGCGGAGCGTGGTGCCATCCCAGAGGTGGGTGCGGATGAACTCGGCTGTCTCGGCCGCGACCGTCGCGTAGTCGGGCCGATCGAAAGCTGTGGCAGCCTCCGCGAAGGCTCGGATGGCGAGCCCGTTCCAGGCGACGATCACCTTTTCGTCGCGGGCCGGTGCAGGACGTTGACTGCGGGCCGCATACAGTTTGGCCCGGGCCGCGCGGATCCGCTCGTGGAGTTCGTCGAGCGAGAGGCCGAACTCAGCGGCGACCGTTGCCGGGTCCTCTGGAATGTGGAGGATCGACTTGCCCTCGAAATTGCCCCGAGATGTTACGCCGAAAAAGCGGCAGACGAGTCGGGCCTCGTCCGGCCCGAGGACAGCCTCGATCTCCTCTGGCGTCCACACGTAGTAGGCCCCCTCACCACCTTCGCTGTCGGCATCCTGGGCGGAAAAGAACGCGCCGTGCGATCCCCGCATCTCGCGGAGCAGATAGGTTAGCGTGTCCTCGGCGACCTCACGGCACCAGGACGCCCCGGATGCGAGCGCGGCATGGGTGTACAGGCGAGCCAGCAACGCATTGTCGTACAGCATCTTCTCGAAGTGCGGCACCAGCCACGCCTCGTCGACTGCGTACCGGTGGAATCCGCCGCCGATCTGGTCGTGGATGCCGCCGCGCGCCATGGCCGTTAGGCTCTGCAGCACCATTTCCAGGGCGCGCGGTGCGCCGGCACGGCGGTAGGTGCGCAGGAGGAACTCCAGCTGGAAGGGCGAGGGGAATTTCGGCGCATCGCCGAAGCCGCCATGGACTCGGTCGTAGTGCGGGACGAGGTTACGGGCTGCTTCGTCGAGGAACTGCTCGCGCAGGCTGTTCGGGGTAAGCGGTGGACGCGTCTGCTGGCGCAGGTACTGCACCAGATCGTCAGCGGCGCGCTCGACTTCCTCACGCCGCTCGCGATACGCCTGGGCGACGGCGACGAGGACGCGTGGCCAGGCGGGGAGTTGGCCGCGATCTTCCGGTGGGAAGTACGTTCCACCGTAGAAGGGCTTGCCGTCCGGTGTGAGGAACACATTGAGTGGCCACCCCCCTGAGCCGGTCATTGCTTGCAGTGCGTTCATGTACAGCTCGTCGAGATCCGGTCGCTCTTCCCGATCGACTTTGATATTGACGAAGAGTTCGTTCTGGATCTTCGCGATCTCGGGGTTCTCGAAGCACTCGTGTTCCATCACGTGGCACCAGTGGCAGGACGAGTAGCCGATACTGAGAAGAATCGGTTTGTCCTGCTCACGGGCGACCCGGAACGCTTCCTCGCCCCACGGGTACCAGTCGACGGGATTGTCGGCATGCTGGCGCAGGTACAGGCTCTTTTCGTTGGCGAGGCGGTTCGGCATGGCGATCCTCGCTTTCACGATCGACGACTCGACGGAACCGTGGCCCGGCAGAGCGGGTTCGTTCAAGGATACCGGATGCAGCCATGTATGTCGGCTCGCACGGCGCCGCGCGGAGGCCGGACGATAGCAGCGAACCTTTGACACTTTAGCAGTCGTTCATCGTTCGGTTTGACGGGAGCCCGCGCGCGTGCTAGCCTCAGCGTATGTGCGGTTCTCGAGTCGAGACCGTGCAGGGGAAAGGGGGTGATGCCCGGAATGAGTAGTCACGAACTTCCGGGCGTCACCGTGGAGGTGGTCGGCTAGCCGACCCCGCACGGGGGCGCCCACGCGAACCACCGAACCGGCCTCATCAGGCCGGTTCGGTGTTTTTCCGGTATCCTTGCGCGTGTGCCGCAAGCGAGGCGTCTCGAGGGAGCAGGGAGTGACGGCGATTGAGAATGTTGAGGCCTATATCAAGCGGATCGAGGACTACCGGAAGCGGCGAG
>BEID01000154.1 GCA_002898975.1 bacterium HR27
CGAACGACGATCTCCTCGTGCTCGACGTCGAGGTAGGAGATCGCGGTCTCGGTGGCGATGACCCCCTCCAGCCCTGGGCGATACTCCACAACACCCATGGTGCGCCTCCTCGACACACGCAAACGCACGCCTCTCGGCCTCATTCTAACGCCGCGACGGGCCTGGAGCGCGGTCACCCGACGAGCAGCGCGGTACTCGCGTCCATCGCGGCCTCTCGGGGCTCCGCCGGCATTCGGGCCTGTCCACGAGGGTACAGAGGTCGACGCACGCGTGGCAGCCGCGACGGGCTGGCTGCCGTGTCGGTGCCGAACGGTGGGGTACCCATGCCACCACTCTCTGGGGCGGCCGCAGGAGGGCGCGTGACGGCAGGCAGGCGACTCTGCAGCACGCAGGAAAGCCGGACAGGCAAAAAGAAAAAGACTTGGTGGAACGGACGCTGGCACATCCGCCTATGCTGCTGTGTACCGGAGTGACAAGCGAACTCGGCGGATCGCTTCCCTCGTCCCCACAGCGCTCGCCGCCAGGAATGACTGGCGAACGAAACTCCGTGCGTCCTCAGGCGACCCAACGCTCCTGTACGCGCTCCCACCCCTCGCTGCGGACCGACTGCTCGTCGGCCTCGACCAGCACGCCGTCACGCTGGGCCAGGAGGCGAGCCTCGTCGGTCAGCCGCGACCCCAGGACAACCGGCACGGCCGTCAAGCCGGCGGCGCGGAGCAGCGCGGCCCACTCGAGGACACGATCGACATCCCGCAGGTCGATGACCCAGGAAACCTCGACGACCAGCCAAACCTCGCGTGCATCGTCGTTCCGGAGCCTCCCCCGGACGAGGAGATCGGCATCCAGAAGCCGATCGAACGCCTCGTCCCCGAGGCGTGCCCGGAACTCCTGCTCCCACTCGCCGGGTGGGCGGACGCGCATACCGCGGACCAAGCGACCGAGCCACGAACTCAACCGTTGTTGGGCACGCAACTCGAACACCTGACCCAGGGCCGCGTCGACCCGTTGCGACAGCCGGTCGAGCCGCTCCTCCAGAACGCGGACTGCCTCGCGCAGCTCGCCGACTTCGCGCGTCAACGCGAGGAGCTGTCGCGTGTGCTCCTCGACGATGCGCCGGAGTTCCTGCAATTCCTTCGTGTGCTCCTGGAGCTGCCGCGTATGCTCCTGCAGCTGCCGCGTGTGCTCCTCGGCGATGGCACGGAGCTCCCGGAGCTGTTGGGTATGTTCCTGCAGCTGTTGGGTGTGTTCCTGGAGTTGCCGCGTATGTTCCTCGGCAATGCGCCGCAGTTCGCGCAGTTCCCGGGTATGTTCCTGCAGTTGCCGCGTGTGCTCCTCAGCGATGGCACGGAGCTCCCGCAGTTCCTGCGTGTGCCCTTCGACGATATGCCGCAGCGCTTCCAGCTGCCGGGTATGCTCCTCGGCGATCCTCCGCAGTTCCTGCAGTTGCCCAGCTTGCTCGACCAGGAGCTGCTCGACGCGCGCCAGCCGCTCGGGCATCACCAGGAGTTCCTCGGTCAAGAGCAAGCGGCGCAGCTGCGCCCGCCACTCCGGATGCAGCTCCAGCAACCGAACCAGATCCTCGAAGTCCTGAACCGTGAAGGCCACCGCCGAAGCTCCTCCAGGCACCCAGCATACCACAGGAGTACGCTCGTGCCTACCACATCCTCAGGCCGAAGCGATCGTGCGCGATCTCCTCCGTCCCTCGCTCTGCCCGACGGGTAGGCCTCACCGGGCAAGCCCTTACGCGAACAGTCGGGCGGCCCACGACCAGCACCCACCGGCCCTCTTGACTCAGCAGACGATACAATGTACTCTGCGTTGCAGAGTACTCTACTATTGAGTGTAGACGAAGGAATACGCATGATGCAGCCAGAAGACGTACGAGCAGCCCTCGTTACGATCGCCCGCACCGAGCAGGCCGTCCGCCGCACAGTTCTCCGCTGGACCGTCGCTCCGACGCTCGTCACCTGGGGCATCGTCTGGCTGGTGGGCTACCTCGGAACCCTCTTTCTCGCTCGCACCGCGCTCACCTACCTCTGGGCCGGACTCGTCACGCTCGGGTTCGCCGTGACGTTCGGCCTGCAGGTGTTCTACGAGCGGCGCGTCCGTTCACCGATCGGCCGCCGGATCGATCTCTCCTGGCTGGTCGCCAGCGGCTATCTCGCGCTCTGGTCGTCGCTCCTCTTCCCGCGCGACCCGCATATCGCCAGCTTCGTACTCGTTACCGGTATCATGGCAGGGTACGTCCTCATCGGCATCTGGCTGACGCGCCTCATGCTGGTCCTCGGTCTCTTCGTCACCGCTGTCGCGACGATCGGCTTTCTCCTCGGGCCAGCGGCATTCGCGCTCCTGGTTGGCCTGCTCGGGGGCGGCGCACTGATCGCTGGTGGCCTCCGGCTCTGGTGGAGCGGCCGCAATGACGCTCGATGAGCTGATTCACCAGCCCACGCGTCTGCAGCTCATGGCAGCACTGGCGGCACTCTCACCCGACAGCGAAGTCGAGTTCACCTACCTACGCGATCTTCTCGGTCTGACCGACGGGAACCTCTCAGCTCACCTCCTCCGGCTCGAGGAAGCCGGATACATCCGCACACGCAAGACCTTCGTCGGGCGCAAGCCACGCACCTACATCGCGCTCACGCCGCGCGGCCGCCTGGCCTTCGCGGAGTACCGTGCTGCACTCGAGCGGCTGCTCTCCGGCCAGTGGGCCGCACGAGAGGCCGAAAACGCGATCCCTCACGCTGACGGTACGTCACTCGATACCGGAAGGAGCGACCAGGCATGAGTAGCCCGGTCATCGACGTCCAGGACCTCCGGAAAACCTACGGTTTGACTGTCGCGGTCGACGGGGTGACCTTCCAGGTCGAGGAAGGCGAGATCTTCGGTATCGTCGGCCCGAACGGCGCTGGCAAGACGACGACGATCGAATGCCTCGAGGGCCTGCGCCGACCGGACGGCGGGAAGGTGCGCGTCCTCGGTCGCGACCCCGCCCGCGAGCGCCGCCAGCTCGCTGTGCACATCGGCGTCCAGCTCCAGGAGAGCGCGCTCCCCGATCGCCTGCGCGTCGGTGAGACGCTCGCACTTTTCGCTTCCCTCTACCCGCGCTCGCTGGACCAGCGCGAGCTGCTCGTCCAACTCGGTCTGGCCGACCAGGTCCGCACGCCGTTCGCCAAACTGAGCGGCGGGCAGAAGCAGCGGCTCTTCCTCGCCCTCGCGCTCATCCATGACCCGACCGTCCTCTTCCTCGACGAGCTGACGACTGGTCTCGACCCGCACGGCCGTCGCACGGTGTGGGAACTCATCCGCGCGATCCGGGCTCGCGGCAAGACGATCCTGCTGAGCACCCACCTCATGGAGGAAGCCGAGGCACTCTGCGACCGCGTCGCGGTCTTCCACCGGGGCCGCATCGTCGCGCTCGACTCCCCCTCGCGCCTCATCGCACGCACGGTCGGGAACCTGCTCGTCACGCTCCGGATTCCGGACGGCAGCCCGGTACCACCGCTGTCCGCTATCCCTGGCGTCCGCGGTGTGGAGCACCGCGACGAGACCCTCACCGTCTATGCCGAAGACGACCGCGCGGTCGCCGCCGTCGTGCAACGGCTCGTCGAGCAGGGAGTCCCCCTCCGGGAGCTTGGAGTCTCGAGTGGCCGCCTGGAGGACGCCTATCTCACCCTGACGGGTACGCCGCTGGTGCGAGAGGAGTCGTGAGCCATGCGTGGTCTCGTTCGCCTGATATGGGTCGAGTTTCTCCTGCAACTCCGCGAGCCGTTCGCCGCCTTCTTCGCACTCGCCTTCCCACCCCTGCTCGTCCTCCTGTTCGGCAGTATCTACGGGAACGAGCCGAAGCCTGAGTTGGGTGGGCTGGGAACCATCGATGTGGCCGTGTCCGGCTACGTCGGAATGGTCATCGCCACGGTCGCGGTCTTCAATCTCCCGATCTCGCTCGCTGGCTATCGCGAGCGTGGCATCCTGCGCCGCCTGGCCGTGACGCCGCTCTCTCCGTTCGCCGTCTTTCTCGCCCACCTCGTCTCGCTGGCGCTCCTCACGATCTGCGGCATCCTGCTGCTCGTCCTGGTCGCGAAAGTCGGCTATCACCTCCGCTTCCTCGGTTCACTGTCGAGCGCGATCGCGGCCGGTGCGCTCGGTGGCATCACCTTGTTTTCCGTCGGCTTCGCCCTGGCTGCTCTCGCACCGACGGCACGCACGGCCCAGGTCACATCGATGCTGCTCTTCTATCCGATGCTCTTCCTTTCCGGCATGGCGCTGCCGCGCGAGATCCTGCCCGAACGCATCCAGCGCGTCGCGACCTTCTTGCCAGCCACGCCGGTGGTCACGCTGCTCCGCGCTGCCTGGGAGAACACCGCCTGGTGGCGCAACGAGCCGCACGCGCTCCTTGCGCTCGCGCTCTGGACGATCGGCTCGCTCGCGGTGGCCGCCTGGCGCTTCCGCTGGGAGTAAGGCTCGCCGGCCACTCAGACCGTCCGGCACGTCCATCCCCTCTTGACAGACTACCCACTTGTCGCTATCTTCACCCTAGCGACATCCGAAATCGGGCGCGCGGCATCGTGCACGCGCCCGCTTGTCCAGGGAGGATGGTGCGCGATGCCGCCGCTGCGATGGGTCGTCGCTCTCGCTTGCCTCGTCGTCCTGCTCGGTTTCCCGACACCTCGGATCGCCGCAGCGACACCAGCGTCCTCGCCGACTCCGCTCGCCATCCCGTTTGTGCCCAACGGCGAGACCTACGGCGACACCGGCCCCTGGTACGGCACCATCGTTCTCCAGAATCCGGAAAGCGTCCCGCTCGAGTTCACCCTCGGCACGGCGAGCGGCACCGAGCTGCAGACCGTCCGCGTCGAGCCACACGCGCACACCACGGTCACGGCGAGCGAGCTCTTCGGTACCTGCCGGCAGTACCCTGCGACCGTCCGGCAACACACCACCGACGGCCTCGACCGGGTGTACCTGCCGACCTCGACCCTGACCGTCGACCGCGTCGAGATCGCTGGCTACCAGCCCGGCGTCGACTACACCTGGGGCCAGCTCGCCGGTGAAGTC
>BEID01000155.1 GCA_002898975.1 bacterium HR27
CCGATCACCGCATTCGCTTGACGCCCGAGCAGGAAGCACGAGCTCACTCCTACGAGGGGGCCTTGCGGCGGGAGCCGTTCGCGCCACCTTCACCAGCCGAGTATGGCCTGGACCCCGAACTCGTCCAGGCTCTGGCCGATCTCGGTCGCGTCATCCGCGTCACGGACGACGTCGTTTTCGCACCTGAAGCCTGGCAGCGGATACAGGAGCAGGTTCTCGCCTTGATCGACCAGAACGGGAGCGTCACGCTCGCTCAAGTGCGCGACGCGCTCGGCACCAGTCGCAAGTACG
Source organism: bacterium HR27 (assembly GCA_002898975.1). Taxonomy (GTDB): domain Bacteria; phylum Chloroflexota; class Chloroflexia; order Thermomicrobiales; family Thermomicrobiaceae; genus Thermomicrobium. The sequence continues at coordinate 292 of BEID01000155.1, forward strand.
CACAAGCGCTGCTCGAATACCTCGACCAGTTGCACATCACACGGCGGGTAGGAGACGCCCGTGTCCGCTATGCCTGATCATGGTGCGAGCGCACTGTTCATCTCACCGCATTTCGATGACGTCGCACTTTCCTGTGGCGGCACCGTCGCGCTGTTCGCGTCGCGCGGTGTGTCGGTGCACATCCTGACGCTCTTCGGCGGTGCTCCGCCCGAACCACTCTCGCCGTTCGCCCGCCAGCAGCATCGCTGGCGGGGGCTTACCGACGAGGCCGTCATCGACATCCGGCGAGCCGAGGAGCGTGCCGCTGCCGCCAGGCTGGGGGCGCAGGCTAGCTGGCTCCAGGTACCCGATGCGATCTACCGTGACACGCGCTACACCTCGGACGACGAACTCTTCGGCGCCCTCCATCCCGATGATGCGCCGCTCATCGACACGCTGCTGAGCGAGACCGAGCGCTTCCTCGACAGCCTGCCGCACCCCGTGACGGTCTTCGTTCCACTCGCCATCGGCAACCACGTGGACCACCAGATCGCCTACCTGCTCGGTCAGCGACTGGCCCAGCGTCACTTCTCCGTTTGGGGCTATGAAGACATGCCGTACGCTGCCACCGAGCACGGTCGCGAGGCGGTGACCACCCGACTGCAGTCTCGGGCCGGGCCACCATGGATCGTGCTCCTCACGGAGGAGCTGTTCCGCGCGCGGCTCCTAGCGGTCCAAGAGTACCGGAGCCAGCTACCCTTCATCTTCCGGAATCTCGGTGACGCCGAGGAGATACTGCGTCGCTACGCACTCGAAGCCGGCCAAGGGAGGCTGGCCGAACGGTTCTGGACGGTCGGTGCGAGCGACTACCTCGATCCATGGGTCATTCGACCGTGACCGGAGATGCCCGCGGAAGCTGGTGCGTGCGGAAGACAACCCAAAAGCAACCAGCCGCGACGATGGTCAGCACCGTGCCGAGCGTGAAGAGGAGTCCGTAACTGAAACGCTCCGCGACCTGCCCTCCCAGCCACCCCGCGAGAGCCAGGGCCACGTTCCAAGTGAGGAACGTCAAGCTGTTGGTCGTCGCCCGCAGGTCTGCTGGCACGACGCGCATCGAGAAATCGGTGTGCAGTGGATCCGAGCAGTACACGCAGAACGTTCGCAGTGCGTAGGCACCACCGGCTAGCCACCAGACCGGCGCGAAGCCAGTGGCGAGCAGCCAGGGGGCCGAGCGGGCTCGACCCAGCACGATCCCGAGAACCAGACCAGCTCGTGCCGCGAGGAGCGGTGCGGTGAGCGCGCCGGCGATCGTCGCAGCTGTACTCGCGGTCCGTACAAGGGAAACCTCGCGACTCCCGACCGCGAACGCCTCGACGAAGAAAATATTGATGAACGGCACCACCAGGCCACCACCCGTAGCGAGCAGGAGACCGGTGACGACGAGACGGCGCACCGCAGGGTGCATGAGACACGCGCGCAGGAACAGGCGGCTTTCGCGCCCCGCCACGTGTGGCAGGCGAAGCTTGTGCAGCACCCAGAACGAGAGGAGTGCCGGCGCACAGCCCGAGAGGAGCGTGATGCGATAGCGTTCCGCATCCGTCGTGAGCCAGGACTCGAGGAGAGCCGGTACGCTACCCGCGGACAGCGTGCCAGCGACGCTGGCGAGCACGCCGAGTGCCGCGGCGACCCCGTAGAGATAGGTGCGTTCCTCTTCCTGGGAAACGGCAGCGAGCAACGGTGCCTGCGCGACCATCGCGAACGCGACACCAGTCGCTGCGATCGCTCCACCGACGAGCAGCAGAGGGCCGTGCACGACCAGACACTCGATCGCCAGACCGATCGCAGCCAGCGCAAGCCCAGCCTGCAGCGCGACTCGACCTCCGAAACGGTCGAAACTGATGCCCGCAGGGATACTGGCGAGTGCACCGGTCAGCGTGCCGGTTGCGACCAGCAAGCCGATGAACGATTCTCCGAATCGAATAGCGACGAGATAGAGCGTGAACAGTGTCGAAAAGACACCATAGGCGAAACCGAGCACGCCGAACAGCACGAGTAACCAGCGTGCTGCTGACGTGAATCGCTGCACAGCCGCCCGGTAGGCACTCGCCTCGCGCCGGATCCGCTCGATCACAGGTAGCGTCCCGCGATCGGTGCACAAACGACGATCGCACCAGCGAGCCACGCGCGATAGTGCACCCCGATGTTCCCCATTTCGACCCGCCAGCCGAGCGGGTTACCCGGTGTGAACGTCAGGCACCGTCGCTCGAAACACTGCACGAGTACGTCCTGCTCGACACCGTTCACCGGCACCCGTACCCAATACGGCTCCGTCACCGGATACCCGAGCAAGGTGACCCAGGGTGTGAAGAGCGGTTCCTCACGCAGGCGATCGCCGGCCCACACCGGCCCACGGCCTTCCACCCACTCAGCGAAGACCGATGCGATACCATGCCCTGTCTCCGCGAACGGTGTTCCGTACTGCACGCCGAACACCTCGAGCTCGGGTCGCTCCACGATGGTTCCGTCAGGCAAGAGCTGCGCTGTGACCGGTTGCCCCGCCGCACCAGCCGGTCGTGCGAGCAGCCGGCCGAGGAGCGCATACGTGTAGGGATTGCCGGGATCACCTGCGACAGCGATCGCAGCAGGAGCACGCGGCACGAAGGTGTCATCACCGACCTGGCGGAAACCGGTCAAGAGTTCCCAGGCCAGACGCCCGCCAGTCACCCGCCAGCGCGCATCGACCGGAGCAGCCAGATCGGTCAGTTCCATCCGTCCTTTTTCGAAGTACTGCACCAGCCGCTGCCCGCCCGGTGCCTCGCGATATGGCTCCCACTCGACCGGCCCGACAGCGCGGCCCCACAGCCAGCTGCGCTCGACGAGCCCGCTCGCGACCGGATCGTCCGTCCGCCGCCACCACCACTGGAACAGGCGCGCCGCGTCCTCCGGCCCCTCGATCGGATCGACCAGCGTCCAGCCATAGTCGAGAAGCTGCGCTGCATCCTCGTACCACGCCTCGAATGTCGAGCCCAGTAGCACGACGATCAACTGATGCCCGGCGCGCTCAGCCACCTCGATCAGGCACAACCCGGCATCGTCCGTCCAACCGGTCTTCCCCCCGATCACACCCGGATAACGATCCGGCAACCGGTTCGTATGCTGCCAGTTGAAGCCCTCCCCCTCGTACGTGCCCGCTCCGAACATCGCAACGAAGCGAGGATCGTCGAGGGCAAAACGGGTCAGGCGAGCCAGATCGAGCGCGCTGCTCGCGTGCCCTGGCTCGTCGAGACCGTGCGGATTGCGGAAGTGTGTCTGGTCGAGCCCGAGCGCGGCAGCCTTGGCGTTCATCCAGCCGACGAAACGGGCTCGCGCGACCGGATCTTCTTGATGCGGACTCCCACCGACCGCGCGGGCGATGGCCATCGCCGCATCATTCCCGCTGCGCAGCAAGAGACCATAGAGCAAGGTGCGAAGCGTGACCGTCTGCCCTGCTCGCAGACCAGCCGAGGACTCCCCGACCAGATCCTCCGGTACGATCGTGACTGTTTCGTCGAGCTGTCCACGCTCCAGGGCAACGAGCGCCGTCATGACTTTGGTCAGGCTGGCGATCGCAACCGGCTGACGGGCCGCCTGCTCAGCGACCACGCGACCGTTCGTCGCGTCCAAGATGACCCAGTGGCGAGCTACGACGTCCGGTTTCGCATGGAGCGGCATGGGGCAGAGGGCAGGAACCACGAGCAGTACGACAAGCGCGATCAGACGTAACACGCGGACAGCCATCGACGACACTGGTCATCCTCACACGGCCACGAGCGCACTGTGCTCAGCTTGCCGGCTGGCGAAACGCAACGCAAGAGGAATTGCAGTGCGCCCTGAAGAGCAATCGCAAGTCGTCCGTCGGCCCGGTGAGCAACGCGTCACCATGTGGCGTCCGTGCACGTCGACCGTTCGGCCGTCGAAAACGCGCAACCGGCGCAGAGCGCTGACACGCGCGGCAGGCTCGATACCTCACGCTTCCATCGCCGCCACGGTCAGCCGTTCCAGCTCGGCAAAGAGATTCGCCATCTCCAGCGCGGTCAATGCCGCTTCGAACCCCTTGTTCCCCAGCTTCGTACCCGCGCGCTCGACCGCCTGCTCGATCGTGTCGGTGGTCAGGACACCGAAGACGATCGGAACCCCCGTCTCGAGTGCTGCGTTCGCGATCCCCTTGGCCACTTCGCCCGCGACGTAGTCGAAGTGCGGTGTCGCGCCACGGATGACCGCCCCCAGGCAGATGACCGCGTGGTAGCGATTCGTCTGGGCCAACCGCTTCGCGGTCAGCGGAATCTCGAACGAGCCAGGAACCCACACGACGTCGATCGCTTTCGGATCGACCTCGTGGCGGACGAGCCCGTCGAGCGCGCCGCGCAGGAGCTGGCTGGAAATCAGTTCGTTGAAACGACTGACGACGATCGCGAACCGCCGTCCCCGTCCGGTCAACGAGGCGACGATCGTCCGCACCGCTTGTCCATCGGCCAAGATCATGCGTTGCCTCCTCGTTCCGCTTCGCTCCTGATCGCCGTGAGTTCCTGGAGCAAGATCAGGTGACCCAGCTTGTCTCGCTTCGTACGCAGGTAGCGCTGGTTATGCTCGGTCGGCGGCAGTTCGATCGGCACCCGCTCGACGACGGTGAATCCCAGTTCCTCGAGCGCCGCGACCTTGCGCGGGTTGTTCGTCATCAGTCGCATCTTCTCCACACCGAGATCACGCAGAATGATCGCG
>BEID01000156.1 GCA_002898975.1 bacterium HR27
GACGACCCCGACTTCATTGTCTTCGCGATGGTCACCACGAACGAGAAAGACCACGATCTCGCCTTCGTCAAGGACATGTCACCGATCCCGGGACGCCTCAACCACGTTTCGTTCTACGTCGACACCCGCGAGGCACTGTTCCGGGCAGCGGATCTCCTGCTCGAAGCGGGATATGCGATCGAGTTCGGTCCCGGCGTTCATGGCATGGCCGAGCAGAGTTACCTGTATTTCCGCGAGCCGAGCGGGATCCGATTGGAACTCAACAGCGGTGGCACCCGGAATTACGTTCCCGACTGGGAGCCCGTTCGCTGGCGCCCATCGCAAGGTTCCAACATCTTCTTCCGGAACACACCGATGCCCGACTCGATGCTCGAGTGTTTCCCGCCTGCCACGCACCCAGCATTCGCGGCGGACCTCGGCCTCGTCGCCGACACGCAGCAACCGAACCCGTACCGCTAACTCCAGCCCAGCCGAGAGGAGCAGGCGATGCCACGCTTCATCGACCTATCGGCACCGATCGTCACGACGCCCCCGGATCTTCCGCCGTTCCAGCGGGTCACGATCACGTTCTCGAACCACGAGGCTGGCGCACGCGAATTCAAACAGCTTTTCGGCATCGATCGTAGCCTGCTCCGCAACGGCGAGGGGCCGGCTGGGGAAATCATCACCTTCATGGGGACCCACAGCACGACGCACGTCGATGCACCGTGGCACTACAACTCGGTCATCGCCGGGCAACCGGCCCCGACTATCGACCAGCTCCCGCTCGAGTGGTTCTTCGGGCCCGGTGTCAAGCTGGACTTTCGCCACAAAGAGGACGGTGACGCGATCACCGTCGAGGAGATCGAGGCCGCCCTCGCCCGGGTCGGTCACTCGCTCGCCCCTGGGGAGATCGTCCTGGTCGAGACGGGTCGGGATGCCTTCTACGGTCAACCCGACTACTGGCTTCGCGGGCCGGGGGTGACGCCCGAGGCGACACGCTGGCTCTACGAGCGCGGTATCCGCGTCATGGGAATCGACGCGTGGGGCTGGGATCGCCCACTCCACCTCCAGGCACGCGAGGCGCTCGAGAAACAGCAGCCGGGCATCCTCTGGGCAGCGCACCAGGTCGATCTCCCATACGCGCAGATCGAGCGCCTGTGCAATCTCGCAGCACTGCCGTCGCGCGGCTTCACTGTTGCCTGCTTCCCCTTGCGCATCGTCGGCGGCAGTGCCGCACCGGCCCGTGTCGTCGCGATCGTGGAGTGAGGCTATGGTCCGTCTCGACCTGCACAGTCACATCGCTCCGCCGGCGTACTGGGCTGCTCTCGAGCGCGCGGGCATACCGACGCCCGTTCCGCCGTGGTCGGTGGAGCACCTGCTCGGTGTCATGGACCAGTACGGTATCACCGCTGCGATCGTCTCCCTTCCGCCACCTGGCGTCTTTCTCGGAGACATCGTGCAAGCACGGGAACTCGCACGGGTAGCCAACGAGTTCTCGGCTGCACTCGTTCAGCAGTACCCGTCTCGGTTCGCCGCGCTGGCGACGCTCCCGCTCCCCGACATCGAGGCTGCGCTCAGCGAGCTCGCCTATGCCCTCGACCACTTGCACCTCGATGGTGTTGCCCTCTTGACGAACACCGGTGGCGTCTACCTCGGCGATCCTCGCTTCGAGCCGCTCTTCGCTGCGCTCGACTCCCGGGGTTGTTACGTCTTCGTGCACCCGACGATGCCGGCCTATCCTGGACCGGTACCGAACATTCCACCTTGGGTACTCGAGTTTCCCTTCGAGACGACACGCGCGATCGTCTCGCTGCTCTTCTCCGGTATCTTCGAGCGCTATGGCGCGATCCGCTGGCAGTTCGCCCACCTCGGCGGGACAGCTCCGTTCCTCGCCTACCGGATCGCATCGGTGATGGAGCGCGAGCCAGCGCTCGCCGCGCGTCTGCGCCGGGATCCTGTCGAAATCTTGCAAGCGCTGTACTACGACACGGCACTGTCGAACTCTGCGACGGTGCTCGACGCGACGTTTCGGCTCCTTCCCACAGAGCGGCTCGTCTGGGGGAGCGACTGGCCCTACGCGGTCCTCCCCGCTGGTCCGGATCCAGCGCCCGATCTCGACCGCTGGCCTGAGATCCGGGCAGCGATCGAGGGAGAAAACGCGCGAGCACTGGTACCGCGACTTTTCGAGAGGTTGGGACGATGAAGGTCGCTCGCTTCCGCTACGAAACACCCGATGGCCCGGAGATCCGCATCGCCGTGGCGTCGGACAGCGCACCCGATTCCTGGATCGACGTGCGTCACTTTGCCCGCCTCCAGTTGGAGCGGCGTGGTGCCACTGCGAGCGCCGCTCGACGTCTCGCCACGCTCCTCGTCCCGGAGAGCCTCAGTCAGGCGTTCGAGTATGGTGACATCTTTCTCGATATCCTGCGCGAAGCCAGCCAGGACACGAGCGGCGATACCCTGCTGGCACCAGGCGGGCAGCTGGCAGCCCCGCTCGACCCGACCTTGTACCGGGACTTCGTCTCGTTCGAGCAACATTTCGTGAATATGGCACGGGTAACTGGCCAACCGGTGGCACCCGTCCTTTACGATCTTCCCGTGCACTACATCGGCAACCACCATACCGTCGTCGGACCGGACGCGGAAGTCCCCTGGCCGCCGTACGCGCACGCGGGCATGGACTACGAACTCGAGCTGGGGCTGGTCATCGGGAAAGCTGGTCGCGATCTCCATCCGGAGCACGCACTCGACCACGTCTTCGGCCTCACGATCCTCAACGACTTCACGGCCCGCGACATTCAGGCGCGCGAGATGGAATCCCGGCTCGGCCCACCGAAGGCGAAAAGCTTCTGTACTGCCATCGGACCAGTGATCGTCACCCTCGACGAATTGCCCACGCTCGACCTCCGGATGGTCGCGCGCGTCAACGGGGCGATCTGGTCGGAGGGACAGAGCGGCACGATGTTGTGGAGCATTCCCGAACTCGTCGCCTGGGCGTCGACCAGCGAACTCCTCCCCGCTGGTGCCTTGCTCGGCACGGGAACCGTCGGTTTCGGGAGCGGTGCCGAACTCGGTCGTGAACTGCACCCGGGAGACACTGTCGAACTCGAGGTCGAAGGTATCGGCATCCTCCGCAATCGGATCGGGCACCCGACCGGTAGAGGCTGGCTTCCTGCCTCGAAGCTGCGTCGCGATTCCGAAAACGTGACATGACGGACCGAAGGGGCTGGAAAAGATGTCGGAAACGCCGTTTCAACTCGGAACCTTCCGTGCGGCCGGCAGCCCGCCGTTCGCAGGGCTGGTTCTGGACGACAAAGTGATCGCGGTCACTGCACTCGAGCCGGTGTGCGCGTCACTCGGATTGACACTGCGCGAGCCAGAGAGCGTTCTGGGGCTCCTCGAGCACTGGCCAGACAGTCTGGAAGCGCTCCGCGCTGCAGTCGAGGCCATTCGTGCTGGACGAGCGGGTGACCTACCGTTCTTACCGGTCTCGACGCTGCAGGTCCTGCCACCGGTTTACCTCCCGCGTCAGGTCTTCTGCTCCGGTGCGAACTACAAGCGACATGTCGTCGAACTCGTCGTCGCGCAGTCCGGACCACACGTGGCGCACCTGACGCCGGAAGAGCGGTACGAATGGGCCTGGCGGATGATGGACGAGCGTGCAGCACACGGCAAGCCGTTCGTTTTCTTGAAAGCACCCTCCGCCATCATCGGTCCCTATGAAACGCTGTTCCTGCCGCCTGAATCGTCCCAAGTGGACTGGGAACTGGAACTCGGTGTCGTGATCGGCCGACCAGCCCGGCGTGTCCCACGCGAACGGGCCCTCGAGTACGTTGCGGGATACGTCATCGTCAACGACATCACCGCGCGCGATCTCGTCTACCGTCCGGACATTCCCGAAATGGGCATGGACTGGCTCGCGAGCAAGTGCGCACCCGGCTTTCTTCCGTTGGGCCCCTATCTCACGCCGGCACCGTTCGTCCCGGACCCGCAGAATCTCACGCTCACCCCCACCCTCAACGGGGAGGTCATGCAGCACGAATCGACCAGCGACATGATTTTCGACGTTGCCCAGCTCATCGAATACATCTCACGTTACGTGCAACTCCTCCCCGGAGACCTCATCTGCACCGGCTCACCGGCCGGCAACGGGGCGCACTATAACCGCTACCTCCGACCCGGCGACGTGCTCGAAGGGACGATCACCGGACTCGGTACGCAGCGAATCACCTGCGTCCAGGAACCGGCAGCTGGATGGGATCCATCGCAAGCACAACGTTTTCCCGTTCCGCAACGGAAGGAGTGAGCGCCATGCGCCTCGACCGTGTCCTGATCGTCGGTGGTGGGATCGCTGGCATGTGCACGGCACTCGCATTGCGCCACCGGCGCATTGCGGGAGAAATCGAGATCGTCGAGCTGAACCCGAAATGGGACGTCTATGGAGCGGGTATCCTCCTCGCCGCAAACGCGCTCCGTGCGCTCGATACGTTCGGGCTCGCCGATCGCGTGATTGCCGGAGGCTATCCCTCTCCGTCGACGATCCTGTATGCACCGAACGGTGTGCAGATCAACGAACTCGTGACGCCACCCATCGCTGGGACCTCCTATCCCTCCATCCTCGGTATCGCGCGCCCGGTCCTCCACCGTATCCTGCAGGCAGCGATCCGCGAAGCTGGTGTGAGGGTCGTTCTGGGGGTCACGATTGATGCGATCGAGCACGCTGGCAAGCACGTCACGGTTCAGTTCAGCGATGGCCGCGAGGCGACCTACGACCTGGTGGTCGGAGCCGACGGCCTCCGCTCGAAAGTGCGGCGGCTCGCTTTCCCCGAGGTACCACCGCCGCGCTACGAGGACCAGATGGTCTGGCGCTACGCGTTTCCCTTCCGGGCCGAGGGGCTCGACGCCAGCTGGATCTACCTCGGTGACCCGAAGGTCGGTGTGGCACCGATGGCCCAGAACGCGATGTACATGTTCATCACGGAGGGGGCTCCTGGCCAACCTCTCC
>BEID01000157.1 GCA_002898975.1 bacterium HR27
CGCGAGATTCGGCAGGGGAAATACTTCGAGATCGAGCTGGAGGAAGGGCTCTCACCCGAGCGCGCCCGCGCGCTGCTGGAACGGCTCGCGCACGAGGTGAGGAATACCTGGCGATCGTCTTGCGTCGCTGGTGGATCGTCCTCCTCGCCGCATTCGTCGCGGCTGGAGCCGCTTTCCTCTACAGTCGCCAGCAGCCACCCACCTATCAGGTGAGCGTGCGCCTCATGGCGATCGCGGAGCCACCCGACTACTGGCTCGACCTCTACGCCAAGAACCGCCTCGCCTCCTACCAGGACCTCATCCGCAACGCCGGCTTCGTCGCGGACGCGCTCCGGCGCGCGGGACTCGACGATGATCCCGGCCGAGTCCTGGGCGGCCTCCAGCTCGCCCGTAACCAGGACAGCAACATCGTCCAGATCGTCGTCGTCGATACCGATCCGGAGCGAGCTGCCCGGGTCGCGAACGCTCTGGCCGACGCGTTCGTTGTCCAGGCCACCGCCGAGAACCAGCGAATCCTCCAGCGATTCCGCGATCCGCTCGGTCAACGGGTTCAGGGCACGGTGACGATCGTGAAACTGGATACCCCCACAGCACCGAGCACTCCGATCGGCCCGCGGACGAAGCTCAACACAGCTGCCGGGGCGGTTCTCGGCCTGGTCTTCGGCATTCTCGTCACCTTCGTGGTGGAATATTTCGAAGACGTCCTCCGCTCCGCGCGCGATACCGGACGCACGCTCGGCCTTCCGATCATCAGCGAAATCTCACTTTCGCGGCGACGACAGTCAGGCAGTAGTGTGGAGGGGAACATGACGAAGTTGGTCGTCGTCGAGGAGCCGCTTTCGGCCGCCGCCGAAGCGTACCGCACGCTCCGTGCCCAGATCACTCGACAGTTCTCTCCTGACCGTCCTGCCCGGCTTCTCCTCGTCTGCGGTATCGGTCGGGATGCCACCGACTCCGCCCACGTAGCCGCCAATCTCGCGGCAGCCTTCGCGGTCGCTGGCGAACGCGTCACGCTCGTGGAAGCCGACCTGCGCCATCCGCTCCTCCACCAGCTCGCAGCCGACGCACGAGTTCCCGGCCTGGCCGGCTGGCTCGACAGTGCCACAGACGACTCGCCCGAGCTCCTCTCGACAACCGTCACCGGCCTACAGCTCCTCCCACCCGGCACGCTCCCGGCCGGCACCAACCCGGCCGATCTGTTCGGACGTCCGCGCACCGGTGAACGCCTCCGTGCGCTCACCGATCTCGCCGATCGCACGATCGTGCATGCCGCACCGCTGCCCGCCTACGGCGACGCTCTCAGTCTCGCTCCGCTCACCGACGGTGTGCTGCTCGTCGTCCGGAGTGGCGTGACGCCGCGTTCGGCGGCACAGGAAGCGAAAGCGCAGCTCGAGCGCGTCGGCGCTCCCCTCCTCGGCGTCACCCTCCTCACCGGATGACGCTGAGCCCGTCGACGATGAATCCGGCACAGGGCAAGCATCGAGCCCGCAACCGTTCGGTCGCGGAGGGACGACCGTGCAAGCTGGGAGCGCACGCCGGACCGGATGCGGACGGCGACCTACCGGACGAGGCCGCGTGCCCGGAGCCGCTCGAGTACCTCACGGACGACCTCAGGTGCGAGCGCAGTTGCCTGCACCACCTGGCGCACGGTTCGATGACCTTCGAGCAGCGCGAGCAAGACCTCACGTTCCTCTTGCGCCAGCTGGTCGAGAACGCTCGGATCCGGCACGACAGTCGCGAGTTCGATCGACGCGGCCAGTTCGTCGGCACGCCGGATCGCGTTCAAGATCAATTTCGTCACCGGCGCATCGTCGAGCACCGTCTCGTCTCTCGGCGCTATCGCTGGTTCAGGAACGAACGCGAACGACGCATCGGGCGCGGAGAGAACACGGACGAGCACTTCTTCGAACTGGTTGGCCAGCGCCCGCTTGATCTGCTGGTGCGTCACGAAGCCCAATTCGACCAGCAGCTCCCCGAGCCGCCGGTGCGCCGGGCTCACCGCTTGCAAGGCGAGCGCCTGTTCCAGCTGCTCCTCCGACACTTCGCCGAGCTGTAGGAGCATCTGACCGAGCCGCAATTGGGCATCGCTACTGACTACTGCCGCGATACGACCTCGATCCAGCAAGAGCGTGATCTCTTCCAGCCGGGTGCGGAGCGTCAAGCGACCGGTCTGTCCAGCACGCATGAGCGCCTGGAGTAAGAGATGCAACGGCAGATCGCTCAGGTCACCGTAGATCGGCATCGTTCGACGTTCTTCCGCGTTCCATCACGTGCACCGGTCCCGGGCACCCGCTGCGCTCCACACAGCGCTCGACCAGGCGCACCAGCTGCTCCTGACCGAGTGCAACAGTCATGATCGACAAACGAGCGCCACGGCTATCGATCCGCTCGATCCGGCAACTCAGGACCTCCGGCACCCGCGCTAGGAGCGCACGCGCCCGCGCAGTCGCGGAGAGATAGGCCACCGACTCGATCATCACGACCCACCGCCGCAATTGCGGTATCGTTCGCAACGCTCCCACTCGCGGTGGAACCGTAATCGTCCGACATGGCCGCTCACGTTCGGCAGCGAGGACAGCTCGGGCGACTGCCCGCTGCCAGCGTTCCGTCTCCGCATCCAGCCGAAAGGGAAACCAGCCCCTCGTGTCCGGCACGTCGGCCCCACCCCTGTACGCCGGAAGAATACCCGAAGGCCGTGACAGGGGCGAGGTCGCTCATGAGGCTGCTGCGTACTCAGGGTACGCTCGTTCGGTGTCACCGAGCAACCGGCCGGTACTCACCAGCCAGTGCACGAAGCGGAGTCGGGCGAGCTGCTGCGGGGCCAGTTCGACGATCTCTTCCATCGGCCGCACTGTGACCGGTGTCGTCCGCCAGCCGATCGCATTCAGGAGTTCCGCGACGACCGTGCTCGGTGAGCCGATCAAGAGACGTTCGAGCGGAATCGTGACTGTCGTCCCTCCGCTCAAAAGAAAATGCACGCGATCGCGTTCGAGGCACCATCCAGTCAGCGGGAGTCCGGCGGAACGGATAGCATTCACGACAATGGCCAGCGCTTCGCGGTACTCACCCATGGCTCCACCCCTTTCCGCGGCCTAGCCTTCTCCCGCACCGCTCAGCGTCGCGAGCAGATTCGCGAGCGCAACATCCGGCGTCTCGCCATCAGCCAGCGGCGGACACCTGAGCTGTCGACGCCAGTACTGCAGAACCAGACACGAATTGGCAGCCTCCGGCGGCAGCTCCGAGGGCTCGCACGCCACCGCGACCCACCGGGGCTGCTCGTCGGCACTGCACGGATCCCGGAAAATCGTTACCGGCCACTGCTTGAGAACACGTTCCTCCAGCACCATGGCCCCGCCTCCTGCAGCTGGCCTCGCAGACCGCTCCTCACCCATTCTCGACATCGGAACACAACGGGGCCCTAGGTCTTTCGTCCCAAAGCGCACCGCAGTGCCCGCAATGTGAATGTACACCAGTACGTACGCGACCAGTTTACCCAGCGATCCCGCTGCTGTCAACCCTCGCAAGAGACGGTTTCACCCCTGCCTCGCTGGGAGGCAGCGATGCACACGGCTTTACCAGCGGATCGATCCGAGAGGTTTGCACCGGTGCCTGGGCATTCGAAACGCCAGCGCCGGAGCCAGGCTCGCCTGGCTCCGGCGCTCAAGGCAGCCGTCGCTCGATCAAGCGTTGCGCCACTCAGGCTGCCGCTTCTCCAAGAAGGCACAGATCCCTTCCCGCGCGTCCTCGGCGAGCGCATTCAGCGCCATCACTTCCATCGCGTAGGCATAGGCGAGATGCTCGGGCAGCTCGAGCTGCCGGTAGAACGCCTGCTTGCCGATCCCGACCACGTACCGGCTCGCCGCGCGGATCTTCTCGGCCAGCTCCCAGGTCGCCGCCTCGAGCTCCTCAAGCGGCACGACCCGGTTCACCATCCCCAGCTGGGCCGCCTCTTCAGCGGTCATCGCATCACCGGTCACCAAAAGTTCGAACGTCTTCTTCGGCGGCAGTACCCGGCTCACTGCGACCATCGGGGTCGAGCAGAAGAGCCCGATCTTCACGCCCGGTGTCTGGAACCGGGTTCCAGCCGCTGCCACGATCAGGTCACAGGTCGCCGCCAGCTGGAAACCCGCCGCGGTCGCGACCCCGTGCACCTGCGCGATCACTGGCTGGGGGATCGAGCGGATCGTCTGCATCAACGTCGTGCAAACCTGGAAGATATGCCGCGCCGTCCGAGCGTCGCACGCCGCCAGCTCGTTCAGATCGTGCCCAGCGCAGAAGACCGGCCCCGCACCCCGCAAGATGGCCACAGCGATCTCCCGATCCTCGCCGATCCGCCGGAAGGCGTCGGTCAGCTCCTGCATGTGGGCGACCGAGAGCGCGTTGCGCTTCTCCGGACGGCTCATCGTGACCAGCGCGACACCGTCCCGCACTTCGGTGAGAATGTATTGGTACGTCCCGAGTTCGGTCGCCGTCATCGTCGCACCTCCTTCCGGCTATCCCGAGCCTCCGTCAGCTCAGTCGTTCGCCGGTTCGCTCGTGCGCCCATCCGTGCCGGCACCCACCAACTCGCGATCGACGTCGTCAGGCCGGAACGTCTTGGCGTGCCCGCGCCAGCGCTGCGCCTCCTTGTAGATGCAGCGGTTCATCACGACTGCCAGGCCACCCTCCGACGCGATCCGTGCTGCCTCCGGGCTGACCACGCCCTCCTGCAGCCACAGTACCCGCGCACCGTGCTCGACCGCCTCGCGCGCCACCTCCGGCGCATACTCGCTCGCCCGGAACACCACCACCACGTCCGCCCGCACCGGCAACTCCTTGAGGCTCGCATAGGCTCGCTCGCCGAGCGCCTCCTCGATCAAGGGATTGACCGGAATGATCCGGTACCCCAGCCGCTTGAGCTTCTGCGCGACACGATAGCTCGGCCGAGCCGGATCGTTGGACAAGCCCACGATCGCCAGCACCAG
>BEID01000158.1 GCA_002898975.1 bacterium HR27
GCAAGACGATCGTTCAGGACTGAAGAACACGACCGAACGGTGCCCCCGCGGCGTCGCAGCCGCTCCTCAAGGCGTCGAGATCGCCAGTTCTTTTCCAGTAATGAACTCGAGCAGCGCTGGTGTCCCGTCCTCGACAGCACGCAGGGCCCGCTGGATCGCCGGCACGATCTGGCCCGGTTCCGTGACGCGTTCCCCGTAACCGCCCATGGCCCGCGCGAAGGCCGCGTAGTCGCCGCTGATATCGGTCGCGCGGTACTTCTCGGTCGCGACCGGCATCACCGGGATCTCGATCGCCATCGAGAAGTTGTTGAAGAGGATCGAGAGAATCGGGATCCGCTCCCGCACTGCTGTCTCGAAGTCCATCCCGGTCATCCCGATCGCCGCATCGCCCCACACGTTCACGCAGAGCATGTCGGGACGCGCCAGCTTGGCACCCATGGCCAGCCCCAGCCCGTACCCCAGCTGCGTCGACTTCCCCCAGCCGAGGTAGGTCAGTGGCCGCTTGGTGATCCAGAACGGCGAGAGCTGGTCACGCGGGCTACCGGCATCGTGCGTGATGATGGTGCGTTCCACGTCGAGCGTGTGCATGAGTTCCCAGATCACGCGATAGGGGGTGAGCGGTACTTCGTCCGAGGTGAGCTTGGGCATCCACTGCGCCAACCAGGCATCGCGCACCCGCCGGATTTCGGCGGCGACCTCCGGCAAGCGACCGCGCGGCTTGCCGCCCAGCCGCTCGCTGACCGCCTCGGCGAGCGCTGCCAGCGTGAGCTTGGCGTCCCCGAGTAGGGCATGCGTCACCGGCACGTCCTTGTTGAGGTCAGCCGGGTCGAGCGTGGCATGGATGATCGTCTTCCCCTCGTACGGGATCCGCACGCCGTAATTCGTCTTGGTGAAACTGCAGCCGATACCGAAGATGACGTCAGCCTCGCGCAGGAAATGCGAGACCGTCGCTGGGTAGGCTCGACCACCCGAGCCGAGCGCGAGTGGATGATCCTCCGGGAAGGCACTCTTCCCCTGCAAGCTCGTGCAGACCGGCGCTTCGAGGAGTTCTGCCAGCGCATGGAGTTCTTCCCAGGCTTGCGCGTAGTGCACCCCTTGTCCGGCATAGATGACCGGGCGCTGGGCTGCGACGAGCACGGCCGCGACCTCGTCGACCGCCACCGGGTCGGGTGCGACGCGCACGCGCGGCGCCGGCCGGTACTCGAGCGTACCTGTGAACTCCTCCTGGACGAGATCGCGCGGCAGTTCGATGACGACCGGGCGCGGCCGGCCGTTCTTGAGCTGCGTCCAGGCGCGCCGCAAGGCGTTCGGCACCTCGCTGGGCAAGACGACTTGCTCGACCCATTTGGCGATCTCGCGGAAGTTGAGGAGCGCGCTGAAATTCGGCGGCAGGTTCATGACCGGTCGCGGATATCCTTCAGGGAGGAGCAGAATCGGTACGCTATCGGCATACGCTTGGGCCACCGCACCGAAGGCGTTTTCCGTCCCAGGGCCATGCTGCATGGCGAAGACGCCGATCCGCTGGCCAGAGGTGACACGGCTCATCGCATCGGCCATGTGGATACCAACGCGCTCCTGCCGGACGATCACCGTGCGGATATCGGCTCGCGCCGCCGCTTCCAGCACGTCGTTGACCGGGTACCCGATGATGAGGTCGACTCCCTCACGCTTGAGGATCTCGGCGACCACGTCAGCGACACGCACGCTGTACCTCCTCAGGCTCTCCCGAACGTCCGGACACGTCACCCCGATGGAAAGGCGAGGCGGGTTCAATGCCAGGATGGCGAAACCGATCGCGCAGCATCCGTGCGAGAAACGCTGTTTCGGGCGCACTGCGCTCGCGCTGCAGTCTAGCACGGCGCCGACATCCTGTCGCCCTGGCGGTCGCACCAGGCTGCAGACCTCGGTCGATTCCGCTCGTGTGGCCGGCAGCCGTGGTCCATTGCGGCGAGGATGCTGATCGGTTACGATGGGGTTCCGAACTAGGCAAGTGACTGGGTAGCCGGCATCGAGGTGACGGGAGATCGCTCGCTGGAGCGACCATCGCGTCGGGAGCGGTTCTTCGGAGCACTGGCGATCCTCTTGCCACCGCTCACCGTTGTGTTGCTCTGCGTGCCCCGCTGGCGAGCAGTGGCAGTGAAGGGGTTGCTCGCCTGGGGACACGCGGTACTCGCCCTCGCTACCTTCCTCGTCTTCGCGGCGACCAACGCCCAACGTCTCGACGCAGGAGACCGCTCCGCCGACCTCTGGATGTTTTTTCTCTTCGTCTGGGTCGCGACCGCGCTCGTGATCCCGCTGGGACTCGCGATCCGGCAACTGGTCACCGGTACCGGCTCGAGCGCAGCGGCGCACCCGTGGGAGGTGGCAGTCCGCTTCCGTTCCGATGACGCGAGCGGTTCACTCGTCGCAGGCGTCGAACGGTGGCTCGCTGGCCAGCCAGGGGTACGGGTCGTGGACGGCGGCTGGATCGTGATCGATCCAGCAGTCGTGGAAGATCGCGGTGCATCGCCGGTGCTGCGCGTGGTACGCGGCGTGCTCGCTCTGCTACCGGAGGACGACCGCTCCGCTGTCGTCGCAGTCTACTGGTTACGCCCATCGTCGCTCTGGTCGCTCACCCGCACGCTCTGGTCCCGTACTGTCCGTGACCAGGCGTTGGTGCTCGCCGCGCGCTGGCAGGCGCGAGCCGAGGCGATCGAGCCACCCACACTTCCACCGGCAGTCGAGCATGCCGTGGAAGAGGGGCTGCAGCTGACGCACGAACTCGACCGCTTGGACGTGCGGCGAGCCGACCTCGTCACGCTGGGCGCTGTCGCTGCCACGACAACAGTCTTGGGCGTCATGCTGGAATTTCGACTCTCTCCGGATGTGGACGGTGCCCTGGCTGGTCTCGCTGGACTGTTGGCGGGCATCGTGAGCGCGATGATCCTCGGTTTCGCCTGGCTCGCGTATCGCGTCCGGCTCCTGCTCCGCGCCTTCGCAACGTCTAGCGATCGGCCACCACGGGTATCGCTGGCCGCCCTCGTCCGGCGCTGGCCGGGACTGCTGCCGCTCGCGCTGGCCGGCGCGCTGGCTTTCGACGTCAGTCTCGGCTGGACACTGTCGCCCGAGGCTCCGGAGTGGTCACTGCTCGTGAGCATCGCACTCCTGGTACTCCCAGCGCTCGTTGCACTGTGGCTCGGCACCCGGCTGGCCGAGCAGTCGCCACCCGGTAGCACGTGACTGCACAGTTGCCTCGTGCTGGCCTGCCCAACGGGGTACTCCTGGGCCGATGGGAGCGCCAGCGCAAGCGATCCGCTATAGTAATCGGCAATGCGTCCTTCATGGCAGTGTCGCGCCGGTCGTCGGACACTCGATCCAGGGTGAGGAAGGAGCGAGCGAGTGGGAGCGACGAGCCAGCTGCCGCAGTCGTTGCCAGTGACTCCCGAGGCCCGACCGTGGCTGCGTCATTACGAGCCCGGCGTGCCCTGGCAGGTCGAGATCCCCGAGACGACGATGCCGGAATACCTGGCCCTCAATGCCGGACGCTACCCGCGCCGGGAAGCGATCCGCTTCTTCGGCAAGGCGATCACCTACCGTGAACTCGACGAGACCGTCAACCGCTTCGCCAACGCACTCGTCCGGCTCGGTGCCCAGCCAGGCGACCGTGTCGCCCTCGTCCTGCCCAACTGCCCCCAGATCGTCATCGGTTACTACGGTGCGCTGCGTGCCGGCGCGGTCGTCGTGCCCTGCAACCCGCTCTATGCTGAGCCGGAGCTCGCCCACCAGCTCGCCGATGCGGAGGCCAAGATCGTCCTGTGCTTGTCGCTCATGTTCCCCAAGGTGCAGGCGATCCGCGACCAGGTGCCGACGCTCGAGCATGTCATCGTGACGAACATCAAGGAGTACCTGCCTCCGCTGGCTCGCGTCGGGTTCACGCTGTTCCGCGAGCGGAAGGAAGGCCACGAGGTCACCTTGCCGGACGACGGGCGTACCCACTGGCTGCAGCCGCTCCTCCAGCAGGCACCGTCGACACCCCCAGGTATCGGGCGCGACCCGGACGATCTCGCTGTCCTGCAGTACACCGCTGGGACGACCGGTGTGCCGAAGGGTGCCATGCTGACCCACCGCAACCTGGTCGCGGTCGCGCTCCAGACACACGCTTGGGCACGGAACATCGAGGAACCGGATGGGACGGACGTCGTGCTCGGCGTGATTCCCATCTTCCACATCTACGGGCAGACGGTCGTGATGAACTTTCCGATCGTCACCGGTGGCTGCATGGTGCTCATCCCGCGCTTCAACCTCAAGGAGATCCTGGAAGCGATCGACCACGAGCACCCGACCTTCTTTCCCGGCGTACCGACCATGTACGCAGTCCTGGCGAACGCTCCCAAGGTCGAGAAGTACAACCTGCGCTCGCTCAAGGCCTGCATTTCCGGCGCCGCCCCGCTTCCGGTCTCCGTCCAGGAGCAGTTCGAGCAGTTGACCGGTGCGCGGTTGGTCGAGGGCTATGGGCTCTCGGAAGCCCCTGTCACTCACTGCAATCCGATTCTGGGCGAGCGGCGGCCTGGAACGATCGGCCTCCCGCTGCCCAGCACCGAGGCGATCATCGTCGACCTCGAGACCGGCACGCAGATGCTCCCGCCGGGCGAGGTTGGCGAGCTGGCCGTACGCGGCCCGCAGGTGATGCAGGGGTACTGGAAGCGGCCGGACGAGACCGCGCGCGTCTTCCGCGGGAACTGGTTCCTGACTGGCGACATCGCGCGCATGACCGAAGACGGCTATTTCCAGATCGTCGACCGCCGCAAGGACATGATCATCGTCGGCGGGCTCAAGGTCTTCCCGAGCGAGGTGGAGTCAGTGCTTCTGCAACATCCGGCCGTCAAGGAAGCGGTCGTTGTCGGGATTCCCGATCCCTACCGGGGTGAGATGGTCAAGGCGTACGTCGTCCTGCGCGAGGGCGCTCAGGTGGATGCCCG
>BEID01000159.1 GCA_002898975.1 bacterium HR27
CCAGGTCGAAGGTCTGCAGCATGACCCGCTGCACACCAAGGGCGGCGCGGGCACGGAGTTGCTCGATCACTTCATCGACCGTTCCCACCAGCCAGAATCGACCTCTGGCTTCGGCAATGACCTGCTCCGGCGACGCATTCTGCCAAAGTGGAAACCACCGCTTGATCCGTTCGGCACGTTCCCGCACTGCAGCTGCGTCAGGTCCGATGATGTGCGCGACCATCCATGACCGCACGATCGTGTCCGGATCGCGACCGATCGCCCGGCAATGGTCCACCAAAACCGACATCTTGCGACGATGTTCGTCGAGATCGACGTTGGTGACATTCCATTCGGCCGCATAGCGAGCCACCATGCGCAGCGTGCGCTGCTCGCCACGCCCGCCGATCACGATCGGGACACCGCTCGCGCGGAGCGGACGGGGGCGTAGTACCGCATCGCGCAACCAGTAAAACCGCCCCTCGAAAGACACGCGCTCCCCGCTCCAGAGCAAACGGATCACTTCGAGGGCTTCCTCCATGCGGTCCATCCGTTCGCGCAACGAGAGCAACGGGAAGCCGAACGCGGCGTGTTCGCGCTCGTACCAGCCCGCACCCACGCCCAGCACGTAGCGCCCACCCGAGAGATGGTCGAGCGCGACCGCATGCTGCGCCAATTCGACCGGATGGCGGAAGCTGACCGGCGAGACGAGCTGGCCGAATGTGATATGCCGAGTCTGGAGCGCGACCGTCGTCAACGACGGCCAAAGCGCCAGGGTCTCCCGCTCGATAACCCCAAGCACCGAGAAGAGATGGTCGGACCGCCAGAGCGAATCGAAACCGAGGTTCTCGGCCAATGCCGTAACGCGCTGCCAGCGCTCCCAGGTCACATCCTCTTGTCCCTCGACCATGATCCCGACCCGCATGTGTCCCCCTCACTACCGGACCACACGCAAAAGGATAGGACGTTCGCTCAACCTGCAACAGCGGGAACCACCTCGTTCGCGAGCAGTTCCAAACCATCCAGGTCGTCGAGATCGAACATATGGAGCATGATTCGTTCGACACCGAGTTCCGCCCAATCGCGGATCTGGGCAGCGATCTCCCGGGGCGTTCCTACCAGCATCCAGCGTCGCCGGGATTCCTCGAGAATCCGATCCGGGTCGACCGCGCGCGGATCCAGGCCGCGCCACGCCGCCATTCGACGAGCCTTCTCACGCAGTTCCGACTCGTTCCGCCCGATGAGGTACGTCAACATGAGCGTCCGCTTGATCGTGCGCGGATCACGGCCGACCTCCCGGCAATAGTCAGCGAGCAGCCGATTCTTGCGCACGAACCCGTCCGGATCGGTGAAGCCAGGATTCCACTCGTCAGCGAACTCGGCCACGATGCGCAGCGTCTTCTGCTCACCGCCACCGCCGATCAGGATCGGTACCCCTTCAGGTCGGAGCGGCTTCGGCCGCAACACCGCACCGTCCAACTGGAAGAAGCGCCCCGCATAGGTCACCGGCTCACCGGTCCACAGCTGCCGGATAACCTGCAGTGCCTCGCGGAGACGTGCGAGACGCTCGCCCGGCGACGGCAGGACGAACCCGAACGCCTCGTGCTCGCGCTCCTGCCATCCTGCACCGACTCCGAGGATGTATCGTCCCCCGGAGAGGTGATCCAGGGCGACAGCGTTCTGCGCCAGTTCCACCGGATGCCGGTATGTCGTCGGCGAGACGAGTTGCCCCAGGCGAGCCCGCGACGTCTTGAGCGCAGCCGCCGTAAGAGCCGGCCACATCGCCAGTGACTGCTTGACGAGTCCCGGAATGACAGTCCACAAGTGATCCGAGGTCCAAATCGACTCGAACCCGAGTTGTTCCGCACTGTCGAGGACACGCAACCAACCGTCCCAGGTGACGTCCTCCTGGATCGCCACCATCACCCCCAACTGCATCGCGATGCTCCCCTACCCTTCCCGCGCACGATGCCCGATGCGAGACTCAGTATCGAACCATCTCTGCACGCGCGTTCCCTTCGCCGTCACGTACCTGCCCAATTCACTACGTGCGGCAGAACTTCCTGCGCCACCAACTCGACCTGCTCCGTATCGTCCAAGTCGAGCGTCTGCAGCATCACCAGCTCAACACCCAGCGATTCCCAGTACCGCAGCTGGTCGACGATCTCAGCCGGTCGACCGACGAACCACCAGCGCCGCCGGAGTTCGGCGAGGAATTCGTCCGGCTGGTAGCGCCGGGTGAAATACAGCGGCTGCTCACCCGTCAAGTAGTCTTGAAGCCGCATAGCACGTCGGCGCAGTTCGTCATCCGTCCGACCGATAACATAACCAGCCATCAGGGTCCGGCGGATCGTGCGTGGATCGCGTCCGATCGCCTGACAGTACTCGTGAAGGCGCTCGTTCTTCCGTCGGAAGCCATCCGGATCGGTGAACCCAGGATTCCACTCGCTCGCATACTCCGCGACCAGCCGCAGGGTCCGCCGCTCCCCTCCACCCCCAATCATGATCGGCACGCCGTCGGGTCGAGAGGGTCTCGGGCGCAGCACCGCATCCTGCAACTGGAAATGCTTCCCCGCAAAGCTGACACGCTCGCCGCTCCAGAGGAGCCGTATGACTTGCAGTGCCTCGTGCAGACGCTCCATCCGTTCCGCTACCTCGGGTAACTGGAAACCGAACGCCCGATGCTCGCGCTCGAACCAGCCAGCGCCGAGACCCAACACGAACCGGCCGCCGGAAAGATGGTCAAGGGCGATCGCATTCTGGGCCAGTTCCACCGGGTGGCGAAACGTCACCGGTGAAACCAGTTGACCGAAACGGATGCGTCTGGTGCGCAGCGCAACTGCTGTCAACGACGGCCACAGTGCGAGGGACGCTCGGTCGGTCGCACCGACTACCGAAACGAGATGATCGGAGCGCCAGATCGAGTCGAAACCGAGCGACTCAGCGAGATCGACGATCCGCAACCACCGTTCCCAGGTGACGTCCTCTTGCCCCTCCACCATGATGCCGAGCCGCATCGTTCCTCCTCTCCATCACAGTCCGCCTGGGAACGGCAGACCGAGCCCACCCGCCAGTGCACCGACTTTGGCGTTCACCGCTTCTTCCACGCGTCGGAGCGCATCGTTCACCGCTGCAGCGATGAGATCTTCCAGCAGCTCGACATCACCAGCTTCGACGACACCCGGATCGAGGCGGACACGCTGGACCTGACGAAGTCCGTTCACTTCGACCCGCACGGCTCCGCCTCCAGCCGAGCCCTCCACGACGAGTTCCCCGAGTTCAGCCTGTAGTTTCGCCAGCTGTTCCTGGACTTGCTTCAACAACCGCATGTTCGGCTGCACGAAACACCCCCTCAACTCGCTCCGAACCCATTCACGAACGGACACGCGTCCCAACACCAGCCAGAGCTGCCTTGCGTTGCTCGACACGCTCGAGCATGGCACGAGCATTCGCCAGCGACTCGGGGGTTACTGGCGTTCCGTCGAGCATCGCTGCCAGCTCCTCGAGTCGCGCCTCACCTTCCAGGAGCTGAACACGCGTCTCGGTCGTTCGGTCCACGACATGTTTCGTGATCTTGAAGTGACGATCCGCGAAGGCAGCGATCTGCGGCAAATGGCTGATCACGATGACCTGGTGCTCGCGCGCGAGCTGCCACAGGCGCTCGCCGACAACCTGCGCACTCCGGCTTCCGATACCGACATCGATCTCGTCGAAAACGAGCGTCGGCGTGTCGTCCACCTCTGAGAGAATCGATTTCAAGGCCAGCATCAAACGCGCCAGCTCGCCACCCGAGGCGATGCGCGCTAGCGGCCGTGGCTCCTGCCCCGGGTTGGGAGCCATCACGAACTCGATACGATCCCAGCCCGTTTCGGTACAGCGATCGGCAGCAGCCTGTGGGTCGAGTAACTCGGGTGGGTCGTCGAACGCCACGACGAACACCCCCTGTCCCAGCCGCAAGCCACGCATCGCCTCGCCCATCGCCTCTTCTAGTGCCCGAGCTGCCTGACGGCGACGCTGACTGAGTTCCGTCGCCAGCTGGACGACGTCTCTCGCGAGATGAACGAGGCGCGCTTCGAGTTCCCCGAGAAGCTCCTCACTCGATTCGAGCGACGCCAGTTCCCGCCGCGCTCGGTCAGCGTAGTCCAGGATCGCCTCGATCGTGTCGCCATACTTGCGCTTGAGGCGACGGATGGTATCGATCCGATCCTCGATCGCCGTCAAACGTTCCGGATCAGCTTCGAGCTCCTCCGCGTACGCGCGGACCGACCGTGCGACATCCTGGAGCACGTACAGCGCCTCGCGCAGTTGCTCGGCCAGCGACTCCTGTGTGGAATCTAGGCGACCGAGTTCATCCAGGCGAACGCTCGCACGCCGGATTCCGTCGAGCACCCCCAGCTCCTCTCCCTCGAGGAGCATCAGCACGTCACTGGCCAGCGTCGCCAGCCGTTCGGCATTTTGCAAGCGTGCACGTTCCGCGAGGAGCTCTTCTTCTTCGCCTGGACGGAGGCGCGCTGCTTCGATTTCCTGGACCTGGTAACGCAGGAGATCTGCCCGGTGCTCGCGCTCCCGCTCCTCCGCACGCAAACGTTCCAGTTGACGCCGCACGGATCGGTACTCCTGTACCCGACGGGCCAGTTCCTCGCGGAGGCCAAGCAGTCCAGCGTAGCGATCGAGGAGATCCAGTTGCCGCTCTGCCTTGAGCAGCGAGAGATGGTCACTCTGCCCATGAATATCGACCAAAGCACTGCCGATCGCGTTGAGCACGCTCGCCGGCACGGCCTGTCCGTTGATCCGCGCGACGCTCCGCCCGTTCGCTTGAATCTCGCGCGTCACGATCAGCTGGCCATCTTCGGGCTCGACCCCGTACGCAGCGAGCTGGGAGAGCAATGCCTCAGTCGCCGGAAGGTCAGCCAGATCGAAGATCGCTTCCGCCCAGGCCCGCGCCGCACCGGACC
>BEID01000160.1 GCA_002898975.1 bacterium HR27
CGCAAGCTCAGCATCGGGATCAGGCTCTGCCCTCCGGCAAGGGGGCGTGCATCGGCGCCATGTGCACTGAGGACCGCGAGTGCTTCTTCCAAGCTCGATGGCCGTTCGTAGCCGAAGGATACCGGTTTCATGACAGCTCTCCCCGCTCGCTCGCCGAAAACCGAACCCTGGCGGTCGTGTACGTCCTCGCTTTATTCCTCAGTCGTCCCTCCTCTTGTGGATTCGGCACGGTGACAGCGACGAGCGACAAGGGTATGCTAGGGCCCAGAAGGTTCGCCTGTCAAGAGGTGAACCTTTGTATTCGAGTACAAATCCGATTGTCGAGTGGCACAAAGACGAAGGGACGGGTCGATGTTCCGGAAAGTGCTGGTGGCCAATCGCGGCGAGATCGCGATCCGCGTGATGCGCGCGTGCCGCGAACTCGGAATTCGTACCGTCGCTGTCTATTCCGAGGCGGATGCCCAGGCGCGGCACGTCCGCTACGCCGACGAGGCCCGTTGTATCGGACCAGCAGCGGCGTCACGTAGTTACCTGAATATCGAAGCGATCCTCGCTGCCGCTCACGAGACCGGCGCCGAGGCGATCCATCCTGGCTACGGCTTCCTCGCTGAGAACGCCGACTTCGCCCGCGCCTGCCAGGATGCCGGCATCGTCTTCATCGGTCCACGCCCGGAAGCGATCCAGCTCATGGGGGACAAAGCCGAAGCGCGCAAGCTGGCCGATGCCGCCGGCGTACCGATTGTCCCCGGTACGCCCGACAAGGTGACACCGGAAGAAGCCCTCGCCTTCGTCGACCGCATCGGTTTCCCGGTCATGGTCAAAGCGGCAGCTGGCGGTGGCGGTCGTGGGATCCGCGTCGTCCGCGACCGCGCGGAACTCGAGCAGGCGCTCCAGATCGCTGCGCAGGAGGCACACGCCGCTTTCGGCGATGGCTCCCTGTACCTGGAGAAATTCCTCGATCGTCCGCGCCATATCGAGGTGCAGATTCTCGCCGATCACCACGGGAACGTCCTGCACCTCTTCGAGCGCGAGTGCTCGATCCAGCGGCGACGCCAGAAGCTGTGGGAGGAAGCACCCTCGCCGGCCCTTTCGCCTGGCCTCCGGTCCCAGATTTGTGAGGCGGCGGTGCGCCTCGCCCGTGCCGCTGGTTACACCAATGCCGGCACGATCGAGTTCCTCGTCGATAGCGGCGGCTCGTTCTATTTCCTCGAGATGAACATGCGTATTCAGGTCGAGCACCCCGTCACCGAACTAGTGACCGGTATCGACATTGTCAAAGAACAGATCCGGATCGCGGCTGGTGAGCGGCTCCCGTGGCGACAAGACGAGATCGCGCTCCATGGCCACGCGATCGAGTTCCGCATCAACGCGGAGGATCCAGCGCTGAACTTCTTCCCCTCACCCGGCGTCATCGAGCGGATGGAGCTACCGGCCGGACCGGGTGTCCGCTGTGACTTCGGCTTTGGCCCGGGCGACGAAGTCCCGCCGTTCTATGACTCGCTGATCGGGAAGCTCATCGTCTGGGGACGTGATCGTACCGAGGCGCTCGCCCGCGGCCGCCGTGCACTCGACGAACTCGTCGTCGAAGGAATCGCCACGACCGCACCCTTCCACCGCCAGCTCGCCGACGATCCCGCGGTCGTCGCGGCTGCGTACCACGTCCAGTTCCTGGACGAGCGGCTGGCATCGCTACAATGACTGCACGCCCGGAGCAACCTGCGGCGCTTGCCGCTCGGCGAGCGCCGCAGCTCTTCCCAGGGCGGCGCGGGAATACCCGCGCTGCCCGCGTGTTCAGCTCCGGGGGTTCCCGGCTGGACGGACCAGCGTCTGGGCGATCGCCATGATCGGGTTGTTGGCGACCAGCGTGACAGCGGGACGTTCCTTCTGGCTCCACACGGTCTCGGGCCGGCACTGGAGGAAGTAGATCGTTCCCTTCGACGGCTCCTCGGTGATCGCCCACTCGACGTCGATCGGATAACCGAAATGCTTCTCGAGCGCGCGGGCCCGCTGGGCCAGCTCGACGACTTCCGCATCGTCGAGACACGGTGCGCTGGCCTGCTCCGGCGAGAGTTCTTCGCGGACGAGCGAGCCGTCCGGCCCACCGCGGCGATAGCGGAACGGTTTCGGGTTCACCTGCTTGCGCAGGATCTCGAGCGTCACTTTGCTCACGACGTACTCGTCCGGTGTCACCTCGCCGGCGACGACTGCTTGTCCGAGCCCCCAGCTGCCTTCGATGACGACCAGCGAGCGGTCACCGGTGCGCGGGCTCAAGGTAAAGAGCACGCCGGCCGCGCGCGGTTCGACGAGGATCTGCACCGCGACGCCGACAGCGGCGTCCTCGAGGGGGAGCCCACGGTGGATCCGGTAGGCGATCGCTCGCGGAGTATAGGCGCTCGCCCAGCA
Organism: bacterium HR27; assembly: GCA_002898975.1. Classification (GTDB taxonomy): domain Bacteria; phylum Chloroflexota; class Chloroflexia; order Thermomicrobiales; family Thermomicrobiaceae; genus Thermomicrobium. The sequence goes on from BEID01000160.1 coordinate 2,404, forward strand.
GCGACGCGCGGCACGGGCGAGTTGCTCGAACCCCTGAATGCCGAGATAGGTCTCGTGCTGGCCGGCAAAGCTGGCAGTCTGGCTGTCCTCGTCGGCAGCACTCGAACGGACGGCGACGATCGGTGCCTCGCTGCCGACGAGCTGCCCGAGCCGGGCGTAGGACGCAGCGAACTCGCTCGCGAGGTCATCCGGTAGGGCGGCAGCCAGGAACGCCTCCTCGACGCGCCGCGACAGCGCGGCGGCGGCCTCGTCGAGATTCGCTCCGTCGGAGTGGTCGAGACGGAAGAGGCCGGTCAGGCCGTTCGCCTCGAGAAAATACCGGTACGCTGCCGTGGTGAGGGCGAAGCCCGGCGGGACCGGGCACCCGGCAGCGAGGAGTGCGCCGAGGCTCGCCGCCTTGCCCCCCACGAGTGGGCGGTCGCGCTCGCTGAGCGCAGCGAAATCGAGGACGAATGGTGCGTCGCGCATCGTTCCCCGTACTCCTCTCCAGGGCGAGGTCGTCAGTCGAGAATTGTGACCACGCCGTTGTCACCATCGACGCGCAGCAACTGCCCAGTGCGGATCCGCTTGGTGGCAACGCCAGTGCCGAGGACGGCCGGGATCCGGTACTCGCGGGCGACGATCGCCGCGTGCGACATGACGCCGCCGATGTCGGAAACCATACCACGAACCCGGGCGAGGACGGGTGCCCAGCTGGGTTCCGTCACCGAGCAGACCAAGATTTCGCCGTCCTTGACCTCTTGCAGCTCCTCGATGCTGAGGACGACGCGCGCTGGCCCCTCGACGACACCAGGCGCGGCAGCGAAGCCGCGCAGGACGTTCCCTTCCTCGGGCGAGAGCCAGGCACGTAAGCGCTCCGGCGTGATCCCCCACAGCATAATGATCGCCGGGTCACCGATGACTTCCGGCACGACGCCGAGAGCGGGCGGCGGTGCCCAGGCGCGCAGGTGCTCCATGATCCGCTTGCGCCGCGCGATCTCGCCCGGCCAGTACTTGGGCCCGCGCGGGACGGTCCCGATGCTCCAGCCGAGCAAGAGGTCCATGAGCGCGCGTTCGAGTTCGGTGTAGTGCAGGAGGAAGATGTCTTCGACGTCCTGGAAGAAGCCACCGGCGACGAAGAGGCGACCGAGCTCGCGCACCTTGTTCCAGAAGCGGCTCTGGTACCAGTGCTCGACGTAGAACTTGTGGTCCTCGATCGAGTAGTAGACGTCGCGGGTGAGTGCTAGGATCTGATCGAACGCCTGCTTCTCCTCCTCGGTCGCCAGGAGTTCGCGGTAGCCCTGGGTGATCCGGTCGCGTTCCTCGCGCAGCGAGGCGGTATCGCGGTCGAGGTTCTCGCCGCGCTGCAGCCGCTGGATATAGTCGGCCAGCACGCTGACCACCGGTGTCGGATCGTCGATCCAGGCCCGGTGGTGGTGCTGGAAACCATCGCCGGTATTCATGTAGAACCACGGGTCGGCGCTCTTCTCCCACTCGGCCAGCCACCGTCGCCCGGCCTCGCTCGCCTGCAGTGTGGCGAAGACCTGTTCGCCCGAGCCATTGGCGAGGAAGACATCGTGGACGCCCAGTTCGAGCGCCACCTTGGCCAGGCGCTTCAGCTCGTCGTTCGGGCGGAACATGCTGACGTCGATCGCGCCGACCATCCGTGTCACCTGTTGGTCGGAAATCTCTGGGAACGCCTTCTTGCAGAAATCGTAGAACGTAAAGTAGGCGGCGAACCCGATCATCACGATTTCCATATGGATCTGCCAGACGCGGAAGATGCTGTCGATGAGGTCGTGGTAGGCGGCGAGGTTGTCCATCGAGGCACCGTAGCCGCGCCGCTGGAACACATATTCGGCCGGTTCGACTTCGGGAAGGTCCGGGAAGCGGATCGCGACCAGGCGCTCGACCTCGGCGCTGAGTTTCTGCTTCCACTCGTCGTAGAGCGTGCGCCAGTTGGCGTAGTAGTAGCCGGCGCGTTCCTGGAACCAGGCTGCCCGCTGCTCGATCTGCGCTGGGTCGGTCACCGGTGTGGGACTGATGTAGACGTAGCCGTTGAGCACACGGAAGTCGATCCCCATCGCCGGCGGAATGCAGAACATGCGGCTGCTCATCTCGCCGATCGCCAGGTATCCGGCCTCGGCGGTGATGATGTCGAACGGCGTCATCGCCTCGGGGAAATGCATCCCGTTGAAGAACCAGAGGCGTCGTTCCTCTTCTGCCCGCCGATCCTCGCTGAAGAGGAGATAGTACGGATAGAGCTGCTCCCACCCTTCCGCACCAGGTGGTGTGCCGACCTCGAACGGGCTCGGAAACCGCAATGCGCCGCTCATCCGCTCCCCCGATCTTCGTCTGACTCCACTGACTTCATTGCTAATGATGATGGGATTGGTGCGAAACGCAAGGTGCCTGTTCGGCATTCCTGAACGGTCGGGATGCCGGGGGCGCCGGTCGCGACCGGTGTGCGAGCGGATCCGGTCAGCCGACGACGACGTGCGTGCTGGTTGCCGTCACGCCGGGCGTGCCGTGGATCCG
>BEID01000161.1 GCA_002898975.1 bacterium HR27
AGGTCGACGCGCGCCGTCAAGGGCGTGGTCTTCCCGGCACCGTGCTCGCGCGCCGCCACGATCACCGACGCTCGGTGCTCGAGCGCTAGCCAGAGGAAGGCCGCTGTCGCCGCGTCCAGGCTCCCGAACCGCACCAGATCGACGAGCGACAGCCCGTCTCCCGGCGACACCCGGTACCGTCCCCACCAGTCCGCTGGGGGAAGACCTGTTTCCTCCTCGTCGAGCGGTGGCCAGCGTCGTTCCACGCCTCAAGGATACAAACAACGGGGCGGCGCCTGCCGCCCCGATCCTGCTCGCCGATGCCGCCGCTCAGCCGCGCTGCTCGATCGGCACGTAGTGCCGGTTCGTCGGACCAACGTACTCGGCGCGCGGCCGGATCAGCCGGTTGTCGGCCTGCTGCTCCAGAATGTGCGCCGTCCAGCCGGAGATGCGGCTGGCCGCGAACACCGGCGTCATGAGTTCCTTGTCGATCCCGAGATAGTGGTAGACCGAGGCGGCATAGAAGTCGACATTCGGGTAGAGCCCCTTTTCGCGCTGCATCACTTCAGCGATCGCGACCGAGAGCTCGTACCAGCGCAGATCGCCGCGCGCCTCACCCAGCCGACGCGAGAGATCGCGCAACCACTTCGCTCGCGGATCCTCGCCTTTGTACACGCGGTGGCCGAAGCCCATCACCCGCTCCTTGCGGGCCAGCTTCTCCTTGATGTACGGCTCGACACGATCGATCGTCTGGATCTCCTCCAGCATCTGCATAACCGCCGCGTTCGCCCCGCCGTGCAACGGCCCTTTGAGGGCGGCGATGGCCGCCGTCACGGCAGCATGCATGTCGGCCAGTGTCGCTGCCACTACCCGCGCGGCAAAGGTCGAGGCGTTGAACTCGTGATCGGCGTGCAAGACCAGGATCTTGTTCATCGCCTCGACTTCCAGATCGCTCGGCTCACGGTCGTGCAGCGTCCGCAGGAACGCCCGCGCCGTACTCGCCTCGTCGGTCGGCGGGGCGACCGGTGCCAGCCCCCGGCGCAGCCGGCCGATCGTGGCGACGATCGTCGGCACCTGGGCGACGAGGCGAAGTCCCTTAGCCACGGCCGCCTCACGCTCGACGGTATTGGGATCTTCCTCGTACCAGGCCAGCGCCGACACGGCGGTGCGTAGCAGATCCATCGGCACCGCCCGCGGTGCCTCCTGCAGGAGCCTCAAAACACCGTCCGGAAGCGTCCGCTGCGCCGCGAGCGCACGCTGCAACTCCACGAGCTGTGCCCGCGTCGGCAACTCGCCGTGGTAGAGCAGGTAGACGACTTCCTCATACGCTGCTTGAGCGGCCAGCTCGTCGATCTCGATGCCGACGTAGGCCAATGTCCCATCGATGATCGAGCTGAGCCGCGTTGTCCCAGCGACAACGCCTTCCAGTCCCCGTGCGACCATGCACCATCCTCCTCTACCGCGAAAACTTGACGAAGCTGGACGTTCCTTGACGAAGCTGGAACGCCCACTCCACCATTACCGCATCGTGAACACCCTGTAAAGCCCACCAGCCGATCGTCGCCACCGACTCACTGGTACGTTTCGTCCTCGAGCGGGCACCGCTCGTTGCCGTTGGCCAGCGCTGGCCGGCGAGCGACCCGGTGACCCGGCCTGGCACGTCAGGTCCCCGACCTCAGCGACCGTATTCTGCGAACCCATGCGCGTGCACACCTCGTCGATCGCACCCGGTGAGCAGTCGTGGCACGCGAGCTGGAGGAGGCCGACCGAGCCGGTCGCGCTCACGAGAGCCATCGCTCTGGCCATGACCTAGCGAACCGACGGCCAGTCGTTCGCGGAGCTCCAGCCGTCCGGTGAACGAGCGCTCCTGCCCAGCAGTCCGGACAGCCACACCGAGGCGCCACGCGGCGCAGCTGGAGCGCCCCGATAGCACTGTTCCCTTGCTGTCACGCACGGAGCCCCATCGCCGGTCGCCCAGCACCGGCCGGGCGCGTTCGGTGGACTCGCTCGCGGCGAGCGATCGATCCGGACCTGTCTGCGGCGGGCAGCTGACCACGTCTGAAAGAGTGAGTGCTGAGACGGAGGGAGGAACATGTCGGACGTCGGTCGCCGTCGCTCACGTCTCGGCAGCTCCGGCAGCCGCCGCAGCTGGCTGAAACGCCTCGCTGGCATGGTGGTCAGCGGCGTCGTCTTCCTCATCGCTGAGCCGACCGCGCACGGTCAGGCCTCCTGCAGCCAGTGGCACCGTTGCGGCATGTGCGGCTGCCTCTGCTCCTGTCTCGGCGGCAGCGATACCGCCTGCCCTTCGGGTACGCAGGAAGGCGGTGCGTGGTGGGCCTGTTGCTCGTCCAGCGGGAGACTCTGGCTCGTCCGCTACCTCGACTGCTGCGGGCCACGTGACCAGCGACCGGCCTGCCCCAGCGGCTGCTCCTGTAACCAGAACAACAGTTGCGGACAGTACCCATCGAACCAGAACTTGTGTCCGAATCCGTCGACCGAAGCAGCCTACTGCACGCGCGCACAGGTGTGGTCGCAATGCTGACCGGTTGGCTCGTACCGATCGGAACCAGACGCATATCCGACCAATGCTCGGAGGTCGACCATGCGTGACCGAACGCTTCTGAAGCTCTCGCCGCGACGCACCACTGCGTTGCCGGTCCTCGTGAGCGCTGCCCTGCTCGTCAGTCTCCTCGCTGCAATCCTGACCCGAACGGGAACTCGCTCTTTCTCGCTCCCTTCCCTCGCTGTCACGAAGAATGCGGACGCTCGTCCTCTCGCCCTGCTCCCAGTCGGCACCACCGATGACCCGAGACTGGCCCCCCGTACGACCGGGCTCGTCCTCGTCGATGCTGGCTCAGGCCAGATCCTCGACCGCTACACGATCGCTGACACGACCGAGGTCGTGAGCGCGCATTTCGTCCCGTCCGGCGACCGCGTAGTCTTCTACGCTGGTGAGCACACGGGGCCGCACGCACGGCTCGAGGTCCGTCGCCTTCCTGGCTGGGATATCGAGTCCGTCGTCCCGATCGACGCCAGCATCCCGCCAGCCCGCGTGCTTGCTGAGCGCTTCCCGTCGATCACCGCGTCCGACCCGACGCTCCTCGCGTTCGCAGCGGAACCGCGGGGACGGTGGGCTGCCGTTGCGTTCTGGTCACTGACGACGCCCAAGCCCGACGGTCCATCCAGCCAGCTCGTGTGGGTGACCGCGCTGGACCTCGAGCGTGCCGCGTGGGCCCGGTGGGCGTATCCGCTCCCCGCGAGCCAGGCAGCTTCGCTCGTCGCCCTTCCCGACCGTATCCTCGTGCTCGGCCACGAGCTGCGGACCTCGATCCGACGCAACGTCGGTACGATTGTCGCGCTCGACCCGCGGACCGGCGAACCGCTCGGCCAGCTGACCTTGGAGAGTGCCTCGACGACGGCCAAGCCGCTGGGAGAGGGTCCCGGCGACGAGCAAGCCACCTTTTCGACCGCGCTCGACCCCGTTCTCTGGAACCGCCAGCTGTTGGTGGTGACCACCGACCTGGAAGGGTTCGTCATCGACCCCAGTGCGCTCACCGTCACCGAGCACTACCCACCGCTCGCGGACCGGCTCGTCGCCGCCGGACGACCCTTCATCACGGGAGATCGGCTCGTCGTCGGCGGTGGTGCGGTGCGCGTCGTCGACATCGCGTCGTGGCGACTGCTGGCCACCCACCCCTTGCCGCAGCAGCCGGAAGCCTGGTGGATCGCCGCCGGCCTGGTCGACCAGGAAACGTTGCTTGTGACCGGCACGCGCGAGGGCTGCCTGCGGCACCTGGATCTGGCGACGGGTCGTCTCAGCGCGCCGCTCGCGTGCGGCTTCTTGGTCGACTATCCTGCTCCGCTGTTCGGCTGGCCAGCCTTCTTCCCGGGTTCCAGACCCTGACCTGGGCGAGTCGGGCAACGTCCGAGGCGGCGCTTCGCAGTGGTTGCCTGAATCCGCTGTCGTTCCATCGCACAGCGCGGAGGGTGCCGAAGCGTGCCGAGCGGACGCAGGCGCTCGATCGTGGCACAGTGCGCGACTGCCCTGATACGCCGCACTTCCCGCTCAGAGTAATCGCTCCCAGGCTGAGCGGATGCCAACAGGCTGCTCACCCCCTCTTCTGACTCGTGCGGCACCTGTTCCCACCGCCAGCCCGACCCCTCGGCCCGTGAGCACGCCAGCCCTTGCTCCCGCTACTGGGTCCCTCGACCGTTGTCTGCAGGGAGACTTCTCGCCCGTCCCCGCAGTTGGAGACGACTGTCGAAGGGGCCCCTCAAGGAGAAACCTGGTGCTGGCCCGTACCTCGGCACGAGATCGCCTCGTCGTCCGGTCCACGCTGGACGAGCTCGTCATCGTCAACCTGGCCTCCTGGACGGTCCGCTCGACACATAGGTTGCCACGGCCCAATCCGGAAGCCTATTGGCTTTTCTACTGGGTACTCGCCTGCATCGACCCGAGTCACCCGTGGATCTACCACACCGACATCCGCGACCGTTGCCTGCATCGCTGGGACCTCGACGCTGCGGACCTTTCGGCACCGCTCGCCTGCGGGCTCGACCTGGACTACGAGTGGATCACCTACTACGGTTGGCCGGCTTTCGCCCCGGGCACGAGCGAAGCGCCAACCGCTGTCCCCATGCCGTCTCGCTTCCGAACCAGCACCTCCGGCCTGGCTGTGCTCGCTCTCGTCGCCACTTTCGTTCTGTCCATGCTCAGCCTCCTGCGGGTTTCCGGGCTCCTGCGCAGGGTATCACGAGCCTGCACAGTCGTGTCCAAGCATGGACACGACCTCCAGGCAGCCACCCGGCTGCAGACGAGATAGGCTCCGTGGATTCCTCAACCGATTTACTCGGCAGCTCGGCCGCCCCGTTGCAGGGAGTGCCCGAACGGTCCGCTGTGTCGCCGCTCAGCTACTCGACAGTT
>BEID01000162.1 GCA_002898975.1 bacterium HR27
GGTGCGGTGACCTCGACGTACGGACCGCACTCGCTCTTACCTGGTGAGACGTTCCACACCGGTATCGAAATCGCGGTGCCCGAGGGAACGCCGGTGCGGGCGACGGCGAGCGGCACGGTGCGCTTCGTCGGCACTACCGATGGCTACGGCTTGCGGATCGAGATCGATCACGGGAACGGCGTGACGACGCTCTACGCGCATCTCAGCGCAGCCGATGTCGTCCCCGGACAGCGAGTCGAGCGTGGCCAGGTGATCGGCAAGAGCGGGAACACGGGGGCGTCGACCGGCCCGCATCTGCATTACGAGATCCGGCAGAACGGGAAGGCGATCGATCCCTGGCCGATCCTGCAGGCGAGCCAGAGCGGCACGGAACCGCGCAGTGCACTCCAGGTTCCCTACGGGTCACTGATCGTGACGGTCGCGCAGCGCTATGGACTGGATCCGGCGCTGCTGGTGGCCATGGTCCAGGTGGAGAGCGGGTTCGACCCGCGAGCGGTTTCACCGGCGGGTGCAAAGGGGTTGCTGCAGCTCATGGACGCGACGGCAGCGGCACTCGGCGTGCGTGACCCATTCGATCCAGCCCAGAACCTGGACGGTGGTGCGCGCTACTTCCGCGAGCTCCTCGATCGGTTCGGTGGTGACGTGCGGCTGGCGCTGGCTGCGTACAACGCCGGCCCGGTGGCAGTCCAGCGTGCGGGCGGCATTCCGCCGTATCCGGAAACGCAGCGGTACGTGGAGGCGGTGCTCGCGGTGTGGCGCAGCCTCGGTGGGACAGGCTGAGAGGTGTGCGATGGCAGGTACGGTGGATCCGATCGGCATTCTGGCGAGGACGCTCGATGCGCTGGCATTGCGGCAGCAAGTGACGGCGAGCAACGTGGCGAACGCCGACACGCCAGGCTTCCGCGTGCAGGCGGTGCGGTTCGAAGACGTGCTCGCGTCGCTGCTGACCGACCGCTTCGCTCCGTTGCCGCTGGCGCGTACCGATCCGCGGCACATCGCCACGACACCGGTCTCGGCATCGAGTGTGCAGCCCGAAGTCGTGGAGCTGAGCGGCACGCGGTACCGGGCGGATGGGAACAATGTCGACATCGAGCAACAGATGGGGCTCCTGGCCGAGACGACGCTGCGCTACAGCGCGGTGAGCGAGGTGCTCGCCCGGCGGCTGGCGATGCTGCGCGCGATGGCGAGCGGTGGGCAGGGCAGCTAGGCCCGGTGAGGAGGTGCGACGGTGGTGCTGCCGATCTCCAGTACGACGGTGAGTGAGGGGATGCCGAGAGGGCCAGGTGCGACCGCAGCGACGGCTGCTGACGCGTTTCTGCTCTTGCTCGCGGCGCTCCTAGGACTCGACGAGTCGCAGCCGCCGGCGGTTTCGCCCGCGAGCGGCGCGACCGGGCCAGTGAGCGAGCCTTCGACAGAGGCGCCGAATGACAAGCCGACGAAGGGTTCGCAGAGCGAGGGAGCATTGCCGGCGGGTCTGGCGCTAGCTGGAACGTTCCAGGGCCTCGTGGTGGTCGGGACGCCGCAGCCGCTCGAGGAAGGGGCGACGGTACTGGCGCCGAGCGGAGGGGCGGAGCCGGTTTCCGTCCACGCGAGCGGTGGGATGTCGCAAGAAGCGCAGCACTTGGTGCACGGGCTCACGAACGATACGTCGCCGGCACCCGCGGTGGAGGCGCAGAGGCAGCTCACTGGGGTTCCCGGGAGCCAGATGTCGCTCGATCCCGTGCGCCTTGCATCCGCTGCGGAGCGCGGGACTGAAGCCGGTACGAGCACGGTCGGGAGCCTGGCTGTGGACGTCGGCAAGGCCGGGCACAGCGTGCCGCAGTCACCCGGAGCGGTGACGGACGCTCGCGGGGCGCGCACGCCTCCGCCGGCGCACCTCCCGTTGCAGGAGCTGGTGGCAGTGTCACCAGCTGCAGAGGTTGCGTCGGATCCGTCACGGATCGGCGAGGTACAGGCTGTCGCATCGCTGGCCGGCGAACCAGGCGTGGTGACATTGGCGGCCAGGGCTGCTCGCGATGTGGAGCCGGCCGACCGTCGGGAGCAGGTGGACGAGGCAGTGGTCGGACCGGTAGCCGCTGGCCCGGAACGGTCCGCGCTGGCCCGGTTGGAGCAGCCGAGGATGGTGGCGGCTGGGGCGGACGTAGCGGCGCAGGTGCAAGAAGGACTGAGGCGGGCACTGGAGCGTGGCGCCCGGCAGATCCGGGTACGACTCGAGCCACCGGACCTCGGTGTGGTGGACATCCGCGTGCGGGAAATCGGTGGGCGTCTCGAGGTGACGCTGGCAGCGAGCCGGCCGGACGTGCACCAGGCACTGGAGGCGGGGCGCGAGGGGCTGCGGACGGCTCTCGCGGCGAGCGGATTCACCGTGCAGCGGGTGGAGGTCCAGCCGGGGTTCGCAGCGAGCGGGCACGGCCTGCTCGGTGGCGGGCAGTCGGGCACCGGGTGGAGCGCTGGTCAGCAAGGCTTTGCCAGCGATACCGGGTCCGGGCGCTGGACCGACGCACCGGCGACCGAGCGCCCGACCAAGGGGGACGAGACGGACTGGAGCGATCGGTACGACGCGAGCAGTCTCGTCGACACGCGGGTGTGAAGGGGGAAGGATGAGCGTCAACGGTATCGGGGTCACCAACCCAGCAACGACCAGCGCAACGGGGAGCACCGGCTCCCTCGGTCCCGGCGGACGGCTGGACAAGCAGGCGTTCCTGATGCTGCTGGTGGCGCAGCTGAAAAATCAGGATCCGCTCAACCCGATGCAGGACCGCGAGTTTATCGCGCAGCTGGCACAGCTCAACGCGCTCGAGCAACTGCAGCAACTCAACGAGACGATCGCAGCGATGGCCCAGCATGCGACGCTCGGACAGGTGGCGAGCTATCTCGGCAAAGTGGTGAGCGGGCTGGAACGCTCGAGCGGTGAGCTGGTCAGTGGCACGGTCGTACGTGCCACGATCGTCGATGGAGCAGCGGTCCTGGAGCTGGAGAGTGGGCAACGCATCGACGTGCGGGACGTGGTGAGCGTCGGCATGCCGCAAGCAGCGAGCGATACTCATGCTGGTGACAGCAGGAGCTCCGGAAGTACAGCGGACAGCGGTGCGGACACGCCGACCTTGCCCGGTGAGGCGTAAGGGCGGACGCGTACGAGGAAAGGATCGGGGGACGAGCCATGATGCGGTCGATGTTCTCGGCGATCTCGGGGTTGCGGGCGCACCAGACGTGGATGGACGTGATCGGGAACAACATCGCCAACGTCAATACCACCGGCTTCAAGGTCGGACGGGTACGCTTCACCGATATCCTGAGCCAGCTTGTGCGCGGCGCGAGCGGTCCGACCGAGCAGCGGGGCGGTATCAACCCGCTGCAGATCGGCCTGGGTGCGGTCGTCGGGGCGGTGGACACAATCCACACCCAGGGGGCGTTGCAGCTGACCGGCAAGCCGAGCGATCTGGCGATCCAGGGCGACGGCTTCTTCGTCGTGAGCGACGGCTCACAGACGCTCTACACGCGGGACGGCGCCTTCGATATCGGCTCGGATCTCCGGCTGGTGAACCCGTCCAACGGCTTCTACGTGCTCGGCTGGCAGGCCGATGCCAACGGGAACGTCGACACGGCTGGCCCGGTCGGACCGATCACCATTCCGATCGGACAGCAGCTCGACGCTGTCCCGACGACCCAGATCACGGTGCAGGGAAACCTGGACGCGAACCAGGATACGGCGGCGACACCGCCGCACTACGTGACCAAGGTCAGCGTCGTGGATTCCCAGGGCAAGCGACACGAGTTCTACATCTTGTTCGAGAAGACGGCTGCGAACACCTGGAACTACACGCTCCAGGAGGACGACCCGCGGACGACCACGACCGAGGACGATCCCGAGTTCGATCTGGGTGGCACGACGACCGGGACACTCGTGTTCGATGCAGATGGGAACCTCGATCTGGCTGCTTCGACGATCGGAGCGGTCGATCTCGATGCGACGGCTGGCGGAGCTGGGACGGTCAGCGTCACACCGGACTTCTCGCGGTTGACCCAACTCGCAGCACCCTCGACTGCCAACGCGGCGGCCAACGGTGCGCCCGCCGGTTCGCTGACGACGTTCACGGTCAGCCAGTCGGGTGAAGTGCTGGGTATCTACTCCAACGGTGTGACGAAGGTGATCGGGCAGATCGCGCTGGCGCTCTTCACCAACCCGGGTGGTCTGATGAAGGTCGGCGGGAACGCCTACTTGCCGACGGTGAACTCGGGTGAGCCGATCGTCGGCCCAGCCGATTCGGGTGGGCGCGGCAAGATCGCCAGCGGCTATCTCGAGATGTCGAATGTCGACCTCGCCCAGGAGTTCACGAGCATGATCATGGCGCAGCGCGGGTTCCAGGCCAATTCGCGCGTCATCACGACGAGCGACGAGGTGCTCCAGGAGCTTGTCAACCTGCGCCGCTAACCGGCTTCGGCCGATAACCGAATTGGGCGCGAAAGGGGATCCGGTGCCGCGTGGCACCGGATCCCGATGCGGGGGTATTCGTGCAGAGCGGAGAGGCGGGCGGAGTGCTCGGGAAGGGACTGCAGGTCGCGTTGCTGGTGGGGTCACTGGCGCTGGCGGCGGCGGGTGGTGCGCTCGTCTTCGCCTCGCCGATCGGCGCTGCGGAAGTCACCATCAGCGTGACCGGAACCGGCGATGGTAGCGGTGCCTGCTCTGGTTCCGGAACAACTCTGACGTGCCCGACGCTCCGCGCGGCTGTGCTCGCGGCGAACGAGCTGACCGATCCGGTCACGATCGACCTGGCTACGGGCACCTACGAACTCACCATCCCTTGGCGACCCAGACCCCACCGCCACGACCGCTGTCTCCTTCGACCACATCAGCGGGTACCGCATTCCCCTGCACCAGCGTGCCCTGCAGCTCGACT
>BEID01000163.1 GCA_002898975.1 bacterium HR27
CGAGGGCGAGATGGGGGACGCCCATGTCGGCTTGCAAGCGCGCCTGATGAGCCAGGCGCTGCGCAAGCTGACCGGCGCGATCAGCCGCTCCAAGACGGCGGTGATCTTCATCAACCAGCTCCGGATGAAGATCGGCGTGATGTACGGGAACCCGGAGACGACGACCGGCGGGAACGCGCTGAAGTTCTACGCCTCGGTCCGGCTCGATATCCGGAAAGTCGATGCGATTAAGGAAGGCAACGAGACGGTCGGCACGCGCGTCCGCGTCAAGGTCGTCAAGAACAAGGTCGCACCGCCGTTCCGCCAGGCCGAGTTCGACATCATGTACAACGAGGGAATCTCGGTGGCCGGGAACTTGCTCGACGTCGCGACCGACCTCGGCATCATCCGGAAAAGCGGCGCCTGGTACTACCTGGGCGAGGAGCGGCTCGGCCAAGGTCGCGAGAACGCCAAGGCGTTCCTCAAGGCGAACCCAGACCTCATGCGGGAGATCGAGCAGCGGATCCGGCAGGCTGCTCCCGAGCTGCGTGGGCGCATCCATTACGACGGCAGCGCCGGCGAAGAGAGCGAGACCGAAGCGGCAGCCACCTCGCTCTTCGACATCTGAGGCGCCCGGCCCGGGGTAGCCCGAGCGAGAGGACGGGGGGATGGGCAGTGCGAGCGTCCTCGAAGTTCAGGGGTTAACCAAGCGCTTCGGCGACCGGGTCGCAGTGGACGGCGTCTCGTTTCGGCTCGGCCCCGGTGAACTGGTGGGTCTTCTCGGCCCCAACGGCGCCGGCAAGACGACGACGCTCTCGATGATCGCGGGACTGGTCCGGCCCACCGCGGGCCGGATCGTCGTGTTCGGGAGGCCGCTCGACGAGGACCGGAGTGTCCTCCGCCGGGTCGGCCTGATGCCGGAAGTCGCCAGCTTCTACCCGTACCTCAACGCCCGGCAAAACCTGCGGGTGATGGCGCACGTGTACGGCGCGGATCCCCGGCAGATCGACCCGCTTTTGGAACAGGTCGGGCTGGCCGAGCACGCCGATCGCCCGTTCCGTACCTACTCGCAGGGGATGCGGCAGATGCTGTCGCTGGCCAACGCTCTGCTCGGCGACCCGGATCTCCTGCTGCTCGACGAGCCGACCAACGGGCTCGACCCGTTCGGCCAGCAGCGGGTGCACCAGCTGTTGCGGGATCTGGCTGCCCGCGGCAAGGCGGTCGTGCTCTCGAGCCATCTCCTGCGCGACGTGCAGGAACTCTGCCAGCGGGTCATCATCATCCACCGCGGCAAGCTCCTCGAAGACAGCCCGATCGAGCGGCTGCTCCGGCCCGGTGAACTGCGCGTCCTCCTGCGCACCGTCGCCGACGATCGAGCGCTGGTTCTGCTGAGCGGACCAGCCCGTCCGCCCTGGGTTTCAGCCGTCGACCGGCACGACGACCACCTGGTCGTGCACCTCCCGTCCGAACGCGTCCCGGAACTGAGCGCGTTCCTCGTCCAGCACGAGCTCTACTTGCGCGAGCTGCGGCCGGTCGAGGGGGATCTGGTTTCGACATTCGTCGAACTGACCAGCCGCGGGCCGACCGGAACGGAGGAGTGAGGGATGGGAAACCTGCTGGCCGCCGAGTTCTATAAGGTCGTCCGCCGGCCGATGACCTGGATCGCGCTGGCGATCCTGGTGGCGATCATGGCGACGCTGCGCGGACTCCTCATCGCCCTCTCCTTCGTCTCCCTGCCGAGCGCTGGCCAGGATCAGGCGATGCCGAGCGACCTTTTCACCAGCCTGGTCACGCTGCCCGGGGCACTCGCCGACACGCTCAACTTCATCCCCAGCCTCGGTCTCTTCGCCCTGCTCGTCGTCGCGGCGAGCAACGCCGGCACCGAGTTCGCCTGGGGAACGATCGTCCCGCTCCTCTCGCGGGGTGCCTCGCGGACGCAGCTCGTCCTCGCCAAGGCGATCGTCCTGCTCGGTGTCGTGGTCACCTACCTCGTCGTCACGGTCCTGGTCGGCCTCGCGCTCGGGGCGCTCGCCTCCCAGCTCCATCTCGGGCATGTCCCATTCGACTGGCTCACCGACCAGTGGGACGACTTCCTCCTCTCGTTACTGCGCTCCTTCTGGGCTACCGTCCCTTACATCCTAGGTGCGATCGCGCTGGCGATCCTGTTCCGTTCCTCGGCGCTGGCGATGGGGATCGTGCTGGCCTACGTCTTCGTCGAACAGCTGGGCTTCGGCATCTTGCAGTTGCTCCGCCCGTCCGTCGAGGGAACGAGCCTCTCTTGGATCTTCACCGTGTTGGACTGGACACTGCTCGGGCAGAACGCCTCGGAGCTCCAGTCACTCAACACGCGCGCCTTCATGCCGGCTGAGGTGAGTGGCCAGGCAGCGACCTCCGACCTGCATCCCTGGCGTGCGACGCTGGTCCTGGCCGTGTACAGCTTGGTCTTCCTCGCTGTCGCCCTGCGAGCCATCCGGCGCGATATCGGGACGCGTCCAGTGAGTAGTTGAGCACGCGAGTTCTTCCCCACAAAAGGCGCTCGGTCACCGGCATCACCGGTCGGGCACAGCTAGTGCTGCGCTGGTCTCGCCGTCCGCCGCGGGCAACCCTGGGTGATCCGTCGCGCCCCTTCCTCCCGGGTGGGGCTGACAGCACACCGGTTCGTGCAGCACGCCAGTGCAGGGACTCCGGCGAGCGACGTACGATTGCTGGCCGGTCGCGGGCTCGCGACCCCACCGGGCACGCACAGCCGGGGAGAAAACCGCCCGGATCTTGCGTGACGTAAAACGACCGGGAAGCGGTCGATGCGACCAGCACCGAACAGGAGGCATGGCGCAGGTTGGTCACGGCCCCAGAACGAACGCAGGAAGCGCTGACGAAGCGAGCTCCGGCACGCCTCACGCCCTCCCTCTGGTACCCGGCGATCCTGGTACAGGCGGTTGGCGTGGCACTCGTCTTTCGCCTCTGGTTCGTCCGGCAGAGCACCTTTCCGTTGAACGACGGCGGGCTCTTCTGGACGATGGTGGATGACCTCGAACGGGCGCACTTCCGGCTTCCCGTCTCGACGAGCTACAACCAGGCAGGGATACCGTTCGTCTACCCACCGCTTGGCCTGTACGTGGTCGCCCTGCTGGAAACGCTCGGAGTCGCCCGGCTCGATCTGTTCCGGTACCTGCCGACCGTGTTGACGGTCGGGAGCGTGGCAGCCTTCGCGGTGCTGGCGCACCAGCTGCTCCCCTCGCGCCGGGCCAGTGCAGCAGCGACCGTGGCGTTCGCCCTCCTGCCGATGAGTTTCGTCTGGCCGATCATGGGCGGCGGTGTCACCCGGGCGTTCGGGCAGCTGTTCTCCATCCTGGCGCTGGTCTGCGCCTACCGGCTCTATAGCGGCGGCGGGCGCTGGCTGGTGTTGGGGCTCGCCCTCAGCGCAGCAGCTACCGTAGCCAGCCATCCCGAAGCGAGCTGGTTCCTGGCCTACAGCGTGCCGTTCCTCTGGCTCGTCGTCAGCCGGCGGCGCGACACCTTCGTCTCCTCGCTCCTGGCGGCTCTCGGCGCCTGCGTCCTCGTCAGCCCGTGGCTGGTGACGGTCGTGGCGCGTCACGGCACCGCGGTTCTCCGGCCACTGCACGATTCCGGCTGGTCGGCGCTGAGCGGCCTCGGTCGCCTCGCCCTGTTCGACGTCACGCGCGAGCCGGTCTTTCCGGTGGTGGGAATGCTCGCGCTCCTCGGCGTACTGCACGAGCTCGGGCAACGCCGGTTTCTCTTGCCGCTGTGGCTGGTCGTGATCCCAGCGCTGCAAGCGCGTGCCTTCGACCAGCGTGCGGTGATTCCGCTGGCGCTGCTGGCCGGCGTCGGGCTGAGCGACGTGCTGCTGCCGCTGCTCCTGCGGGCAGTGCAGCCGCTCCGTCAGCTCCGGCTCCGGAATGACTCAGCGGAGCTGGGAAGCGCGCGCGGCGGTGTCCCGTGGTGGGTGCTGCAACTGGTGTTGCTCCTCGTGATCCTGCAGTCGACGGTGGCGACCGCCCGGGCCTATCGACCGTTGCTCTCTGGCCTCACGCCGGACGACCGGGCAGCCATGGCCTGGGTGGCCGAGCACACGCCGCCGGGAGCACGCTTCCTCGTCCTGACCAGCGAGACCTGGTTCGGGCAGGATCGCGTCGCCGAGTGGTTCCCAGCCCTGACGGGGCGGGTCAACCTGGCGGTCGTGCAGGGATATGAGTGGCTGGGCGATTTCTCGGCGCGCATCGACGCTGCGGCAGCGCTACAGCTCTGCGCGAGTGCCGGGCGCACGTGCCTCGAGCACTGGGCGGCGAGCCGGGACATCGACTACGACTTCGTCTACATCGCTCGGCAGCCGTACTGGATCGACGGCCGTCGCTTCGAGCGTTTCGGGGCACTGATCAGTGAGTTATTCCGCAGTCCGGACTATCGGCTGGTCTATAGCGGCCCCGGTGCGGTCATCTTCCAGCACGTGGAAGTACGCGCGACTCCGTGACGGCAGGCCGGGGCTGCAGTCGCGCCCGCAGCACCTTCCAGCCGCGGCGCAGGCTCGGCCGCAGCACGATACCGAGTGCGACGAGGTAGATGAAGGTGACCACCCATACCGGTGCATCGGCCGGGTTGGAGCCGTTCCAGACTGGCGATTCGGCGGTCAGCCGCCATCCCCAGTAGCCGATCCAGCTCGCGACCGTGAGCAGGAGCGATTCCTGCCAGTTCCGCGCGACCAGCCAGAGCGGCAGCTGGTCGTAGAACCAGAGCCGCTGCGGGAAGCAGGCCATCAGAAACACCAGCCGGGCACGCTGATCGCGCCAGCGCAGGAGCGCGAGCAGGAGGAACAGGCCGGGGAAGACCGTGAGCGGCACCGGATAGCCGTGCTGCGAGCGGAGGTTGTGCAACCAACCGAGGGG